>JAADDT010000108.1 GCA_013153765.1 Aquificota bacterium | reverse complement strand
GTTGCGGCACAGCTTAAATACATATACACAGACCAGTATCCTTACCTTGATCCGAAGGAAAACTACGCCTTTTCAATAGGGCTTGTGTGGAGTTTTCAGGGGGCAAAGCCTTACTACGACTACCTGAAAACAAAAAAGGAGATGGGCAGACTCCGTCTAAAAGAAAAGGAGGCTGAAAACGGCATAAAGCTACAGGTAAAGTCCGCATACGAAAACTTCCTTACCGCAAGGGAAAACCTGAAGCTGGCTGAAAACTCACTTAAGGAGGCTGAAGAATACTACAGAATGGCTGTGGAGCAGTTTAAACACCAGCTTGCCACCACGACTGACGTGCTTGACGCAGAAAGCGTCCTTACCTCCGCAAGGAAAGGTAAGGAGGTGTCTTACTACAGCCTGCTTAAAGCGTTTGTTGAGCTTGAAAAAGCAGTGGGAGGATTTTCTGAAGATGAAAAATAAGATAGGAATAGGGATAGTTCTGATTTTGATAATAGTTTTTGCCGTAATATCGTTCAGGTGGATAAAACACAGGATTGAGTACGCCATTACAGATGCAGTTTTCGTTGAGACGGACAGTCTGGCTAATCTGTCCTTTTACAGGGCAAAGGGAAAGGTCGTGGAACTGCTGAAGGAGGAAGGGGACTTTGTTGAGAAGGGGGAGGTTATAGCCAGACTTGACGACAGGGACTACAGGCTAAAGCTTGAGGCTGTTGAAAGCAAAATACAGGCAACGCTGAAGAAAAAGGAGGCTTTACAGAGTAAGCTGGACAGGATTTCACAGCAGGTAAAGGTAAAGATAAAAACGGCAAACCTTACGAAAAGTCAGGTGGAGGCGTCAATATCAGCACTAAAAGAGCAGGTGAAGGAGATAGATGCGGAGCTTTCCCTCGTAAAAAAAGACGAGGAAAGGTTCAGGGCTTTACTGGAGAAAGACCTTATACCTGCCAGAAAGTATCAGGAGGTTGAAACCAAGCTGAAGGTTCTCCTCCACAAGAAGGAGTACGCACTGAAAAAGATAGCCGAGCTTCAGATACAGAAGAAAAAAGCTGAGGAGGGAATAATCCTTGCAAGGGCTGAAGAAAACGCCGTCAGGGAGATAAGGCAGGAGATAAACTCCCTTCAGGAAACGGTAAACGCACTGAAAAAGGAAGCTGAAGACCTGAAAAACCTGATAGGCTACACCAGACTCATCTCTCCCTATACGGGCTACGTAGCCAAAAAGTTCGTAAGCGTCGGTGAGGTAATACCGTCAGGCAGACCTGTTTACGCCGTCGTTCCGGAAAACTCGTTTTACATTCTGGTTTTACTGGAGGAGACAAAGCTTGAAGGCGTGAAGGTGGGAAATCCGGTAAAAATAAAGATAGACGCCTATCCGGACGAGGAATACAGGGGGGTCGTGGAGGAGATAAATCCGGCTACCGCCTCCAAGTTCGCACTTGTTCCCAGAGACATTACCGCCGGAGAGTTTACGAAGGTGGCACAGAGAATTCCCATAAAGGTAAAAATAACGGAAGGGAATACCTCCATTTTGAAGGTAGGACTGGGGGGTGAGGTGGAGATAAAAAAGAGTAAGGACGATTAGGTGATGGCTCCCTCTCAGGACAGACCTGTTTACGAGACCATTTCAGGCTGGGAAAGGATACTCATAACGGTTATAGTTATGCTTGGGGCTTTTATGGCTATCCTTGATACCACAATCGTGGACATTATAGTGCCGAAAATCACCGCTCCTTTAAAAACAGACCTTTACGGCGTCCAGTGGGTAATCACAGCCTATATGATGGCTTCAGCCACGACTCTTTTACTTGCAGAATGGCTTGACAAAAACTTCGGTCTGCGGAGGATATACATAATAGGGGTGGCACTGTTTACCGTCTCCTCCTTTGCCTGCGGAATGTCAGAAAGCCTTGAAAGTATGGTTGCCGCACGGGTTTTTCAGGGAATAGGTGAGGCTTTCGTTATGGCTACCGCACAGGCTATTTTGTTTTCGGTCTATCCGCCGGAAAAGAAAGGTCTGGCAATGGGGATTTTCGGACTGGGGGTGAGCTTTGCACCGTCTCTGGGTCCCACGCTTGGCGGATACATTACGGAATATATTAACTGGCGTTGGGTCTTTTTTATAAACATACCTTTCGGCATCATTACTGTGATGCTGGCACTGTTTTACCTGCCTGAAACAAGCCTGAAAAGGGAAAAGGTAAGGCTTAACTTTATTTCCTTCGGCTTTCTTTCCGTTTTTACCATAACCACGCTTATCATACTTTCCAAAGGTCAACAGCTGGGCTGGTTTATGTCAGATACGATAGTTTACCTTACGGTCGTGGCTGTTTTTTCTTTTCTTTTTTACCTTCTTTCGGAACTGCTTTCTAAAGAGCCTTTGATAGACTTTTCCATATTCAGGATAAAGGAGTATTTCGTAGGTTTTTTCATATTTTTCTTACTGCTGGGATTTTCAATGTATCAGGTTTTTTACCTGCTTCCGCTGTATTTTGAACACCTTAAAGGGCTTACCACCTTTCAGGCAGGTCTGCACATACTTGCCTTTGCCGTGTTTATAGCCATTTTTTCTCCAATAGCAGGCATACTATCGGACAAAATAGGTGAGAAGAAAGTCCTTTACGCCGCCGTGTCCGTTTACCTGATTGCTTCACTTTACTTCCTTCCCAAGCTGGATTACTTTACGCCTAACCTGAAGGCGGCACTGATGACCATACCTCTCGGTATTGCTCTGGGAATGTTTTTTGCTCCCGTAACGACGCTTGCGTTAAGGAATTTGGGCGAAAAAACCTCTTTAGGGACAGGTCTTCTCCACTACTCCCGTTTTATAGGCGGTTCTTTCGGGACGGCTATTGCCACTAACGACCTTTACAAGTTCGGTTATGAGCATTTTGAAGGGATAAACAACGTCCAGAACCTTTCTTACGTTAACTACATGGCTGAAAAGTTTACCTCCCTGTTTTCCCTGTTTACCTATCCGGAGAAGGCACAAAAGCTGGCACTGGCACTTATTTACAAAGTCCAGTATTTGTACAGTATGAACTGGTCTTTTCAGGACACTTTCTTCGTGGCAGGTCTTTACGGTTTGATAGGGGCGTTGCCGGTTTTAATCCTTATATACTACGACCTTTTCAGGAAAAAAGCCTGAATTTAGTCTATGTTTTCCCTTATAAGCCTTATTACGGTCTGTATGTCCTTTTCAGACAGTTTGCCGGCTTTGTAGAATATTACCTTACCTTCCCTGTCAAAAAGTAAAACGTTGTAGTCCTCGTCCTTCAAATTCCATTCTTTTACAAGAACCTTGTCCCTGTCCTTTACATAGAGGGTGTTTGGGAACTGTTTCTGCTTTTTCTTCAGTATGTTTGACAGGACGAATTCAGGTAGCCACGTTGCCTTCAGGTTTATTATTGCTATTGAGCCGAACCTGTCTTTGGGAAAGTTTTGCTTTTTTACTTCTTCGGTGAACTTTTCGTTAAGGTTTCTTTTGTCCGGGTCTGCGTAGATTACCAGATAGACCTTCCCTTTTATCGTTTCTGTGGAAAACGGCTTTCCGTCCACAGTCCCTCCCTTTTCTCCCTCAAGGACTACAGGGGGAGGGGTCGTCCCTATCACTACAGCTGTAAGCAAGGAAAGTATAAACACGGCTAAACCTCCAGATACCGTTTTTTAACGTAGTTTAAAGCCTCTTTTTTTGATTTTATCTCGTCGTCAAGGTACTTTTTAAACACGTCGTCTATTATTTTCCTGTAGATTGGGGAGGGCTTTATTCCCAGCTCTTTCAGGTCTTTTCCCGATATTATCAGATGTTTTTCACCTTCTTTTTTCAGTATTTTTATTATCCTTTCCGCCAGTTCCACAGGTGAGGAGGCACATACGTAAACCAGAATGTCCTTCCTGATGAACTTTATTTTTTTATACAGCTGTGAGTTTTTTTCAGGTATTTTTTTAAGCAGGTCTTTTACCTCGTAGTACTCCTGAAAGAACCTTACTGCCTTACTGAAGTGGTACTTTTCAAGGAACTTGTAAGACAGGTCAAAGGGCAGGTGGTAAAGCAGTGCCATCAGGTAGTTTGAAGTCCTGTCAACCTTCACGTCCAGAAACATCTCAAAGGATATTATGGTGTCCCTCAATCGGGACAGTATTTCTTCCCTTTTTTCGTCCATGAAAAATTCCGGTATGAGGCTGTGGAGAACTTTATACCTGTCCATAAGCGAAAGTATGTCCAGAACCTTTTCCTCGTTAAAGGTGTATGTAAGTTCAAGGTTTATCCTGCCGGTGGGGGCAAACTCAAGCATATTCTCGTCAACTGACAGTTTAAGCAGTCTTTCCGTAGGCTTTCCCAGACGGAAACCTAACCTGCCTGCAAACCTTAAGGCACGGAGTATCCTTATCGGGTCTTCTATGAAGGAAAGCTGGTGTAAAATCCGTATCATTCTGTCCTTTATGTCCTTCAGACCGTTAAAGTAGTCAATTAGCATTCCGAACCTGCCTTCCGTAAGCTCTACCGCAAGGGTGTTTATTGTAAAGTCCCGCCTGTAAAGGTCTTCTCTTATGGTGGCTTTTTCCACCTTCGGGTAAGCTCCCGGATGGGTATAGGTCTCCTTCCTTGCGGTGGCAAGGTCTATTTTTTCGCCTGTCTCAAGGGTTATCTGGGCTGTCATAAACTCCTCAAAAGTGTGGTAAGGCAGTTTCCTTTCCCTTGCGTACGCTCTGGCAAGCTCAACGGCGTCTCCCTCAACGATAAGGTCTATGTCCAGATTTTCCTTTCCCAGCACCATGTCCCTGACTATCCCTCCCACCAGATAGGTTCTGTATCCGAGTTTTTTGGAAAGCCTGCCTATACTTTCAAGCTCCCTGAAAACTCTTTCCGGCAGGAACTTTTCCAGCCTCGTCCTGTAGTTAAGGAATCTGGGCTGTATCCTTTCCCTTGATATGAACAAGTCCTTTTCCGTGTCAAACACCTGTCCGTGTAGCACTCTTATTATGTAAGCTCTGCTTACCACTCCCACAGGGTAGCCGTTTTTCAGCACGGGAAAGTATTCCTGTGAAGATGTGGACACAACCTTTTCAGCCACAGACAGGGGGGTTTCCGGCTCAAAGGTTATAACGCTGTCTATTATGAAGTTTTCCACCTTTACATTTGCTACGCCGTGTCTGATACTTTCCTTCAGGACGCGGGACAGTACTATACCTTCAAATTTGCCTTTTTTGTTTATAACGAAAAGGACAGGGGCTTTTTCCAGCAGGTCTTTAACCTGTCCAACCGTGTCGTCCTTCCTTACCGTTATCAGGTCTGTGGAGGCTATCTCACCTACAGTCCTGTTTTTGTAAGCCTCACCTAAAAGCACAGTCTCTATGTAGTTTTTTATCTCCTGAACGGTAAGACCTTTGACTGTGGCACTTGCCGCTCTGTAGTGTCCTCCTCCTCCCAGATAGGACAGCACCTTCCCAACGTCTATCTCCCTGCTTTTTGAACGGGCGATTATGCTCGTTTTTCCCTTTTCGTTTATCAGCAAAAAGTATGCGTCCGCCTCCTGTAAGGGCTTTATCAGGTGAAGGGCTGAAGACACGTCCGGTATGTAGTGGTCTGCATAGGCAAACGAGAATATTACCTTTTTCTCACCGACGAAAAAGTACTGTATGTTTTCTACAAGCTGGTGGATTATGTTTATCTGCTCCTGATCTATTCTTTCTTCTATTATTTTCCTTACCAGCTCAAGGTCTGCTCCCTTTGAAAGGAGGTAAGCTCCTGCTCTCAAGTCCTTCGGGGTGGTTGTTCCGTAAGTAAAGCTTCCTGTGTCCTCGTAAATGCCAAGTGCCAGCAGTGTTGCTTCCTGCGGGCTTATGGGGATTTTTCTCCTTTTTATTTTGTTGACAACGATGGTGGTTGCCGCTCCCGTAGATTGTATATGTTTTTCAACCTGTGGAGGCAGTTTTTCCCTCAACGGGTGGTGGTCAAAGACGACCACTTTCGTACTGCCGTCAACGAATGGGGACAGCCTTTTTAACGGCAGTCTGATATTATTGCTGTCAGGTAGAAAAAGGGTGTCTATCCTTTTTAGCTCTTTTTTCTTTACCAGTTTTTCCTTTAGAATGTTTTCAAACTGTTTCAGTGCCAGCCTGAAGGAATGGGAAGACGCTGAAGGGAGGAGTATTTTGGCGTCAGGGTAGAGGAGGGTAATGCCGTAAGCCGTTGACAGGGCGTCAAGGTCTGCACCTTCAGGCAAAAAAACTACTTGCAAATCTATCTCCTATCGCATATAATATTTATCCTGTTTTGCCCAGGTGGCGGAATTGGCAGACGCGCTGTCTTGAGGGGACAGTGCCCTTAACGGGCGTGCGGGTTCGACTCCCGCCCTGGGCATTCAAACCGCTTCCTTTCCCTTCCTTAAAACCTGCGGGACGGACACTATCTTTCTCGTTTCCCTGTCCAGACAGGTATGTCTGGTTTTTCCCGTGGCTACCGTTCCATTTCCGCTCCTTACCTCGTACTCAAAGGTGAAAGTAAACCTGTCCATGTCCGTAATGCGGAAATCAACCTCAAAACTGTCTCCGAAGGAAAGGGGCTTTTTGTAGTTTACCGTCAGCTCAACAAGGACTATCTCTATTCCCAGCTCTTCCCTTACCTTTTCGTAAGGATATCCAATCTGTTCCAGATAGTATCCACGGGCTTCCTCAAAGTATCTTGGATAGTTTGAGTGGTGGACTATTCCCTGTGCGTCCGTTTCGTAAAAGTGTACCTTCCTTCTGTATATCATTCTCCCTCTATCTCTTCGCTTACCGCTTCCCACATCCTTGAAGCTCCGGCTATGTAGCCTTTTATGAACGGATCAAGCTCTATGGAGATGGTTATGGCGTCTGAAGTATCTCCGTGGTCAAGGTCAAACTGTGTAAGCAGGACGATGTTTATCGTTCCCTTCTCCGACAGGGCGTCCCACGCTTCACCGTAAGGGAAAGCCATAAATATCTGTCCGTTGTCCTTGTGTAGCGTCAGCATCAGGTAAGGCTCTTCCTCGTCCTCGTCGTAATCAACGTCAACGTCTATCTCCCAGCAGGTCTCCTTGTTCTCTATCATCTCCTTAAGGTAGCTGTCCGGCTCAACGATGGCTATAATTTCACCTTCCTCGGACATTCTTACATCGTAAGGCTGGTAAATGTGCTCCTCCACTTTTATCCTCCAACCAGTTTTTTACATTCTTCTAATATCATATCAACTTCTGATTTTTCTGGCATCTCTACGTAAATCCTTAAAACCGGCTCCGTTCCGGAGGCTCTGAATAAAACCCAGCCGTCGTTCTCAAATATAAGCTTCACGCCGTCAGTAAGGTCAACCTCCCTGACCCTGAAGCCGGCTATCTCTTTAGGCGGTTCTTTTTTCAGCCTTTCAACAAGCTTCCTTCCCTGATCACCCTCAACCTTCAGGTCAACCCTTTTGTAGTAAGCAGTCCCAAACTCCCTGAACAGCTC
>JAADDT010000048.1 GCA_013153765.1 Aquificota bacterium | reverse complement strand
ATTTAGACCGGTTAAGGAAACTTTCAAGAAATCTGAAGAAATATGTTTTTACGTGGTCAACAAGACGGACAGCGTCATATACCTTCCTTCCACTGCCCCGTGGGTCGTTTTTGAGGACAAAAACTTTGAAAAAATCGTTTATTCTCCCGTTGCCGTCCAGTCAATAATAAGGCTTGAGCCTAACCAGAAGAAAAAGTGGTGCTGGAAGCAGAAGGATTTTAACAACGAGCAGGTTCCTTCCGGCGAATACACGATAAGGCTTACGGTTTTCAAGGACGGGAAAAGGATATTTTTAACCTCCGTGGTAAAAATAGAAAACTCAAAGGTGGATTAAAAGGCTGTATCTTCCGGCTTAAGGCTTTTTGTTTAAGGTGCTGAAAAATTGAAAAAGTCCCACTTTTTAAAAAATACGCTTCTGTTTTCCCTTGCCACCTTAATAAGCAGGGTTTTAGGGTACGTAAGGGACGCAGTAATTGCCTATATTTTCGGAGCAAATGCCCTTACGGACGCATTTTTCGTGGCTTGGCGTATTCCCAATACCTTAAGACAGCTTGTTGCGGAAGGGAGCTTTAACGCCGCCTTCATTCCAATCTATACCTCCCTCAGCCGAAAAAATCCCCTTTACGCAAAGGAGTACGCATCAGCCCTGTTTTCTTACTACACGCTTGTCCTTTCCGTTTTGACCGCCTTTGTGGTTGTTTTTTCTGACTTTTTCGTGATGATCGTAGCCCCCGGTCTGGTGGAAAAGGGAACTTTGGACGAGGCTTCCCGCCTTCTTAAAATAGTTTTCCCTTACATAATCCTTGTAGGGTGGGTCTCTTTCTTTATGGCACTGCTTAACACGAGGGACAGGTTTTTCATACCTGCGGTATCACCAGCCCTTTTAAACCTGTCTTTCATATTTTCAGCCTTTTTACTGTCCGAAAAAATCGGCATATACGCACTGGCGGTCGGGTCTTTGGTAGGCGGTTTTTTACAGGTTTTACTCCAACTGCCACTGCTGGTGAAGGAGAAACTCCTTCCCTCCATCAGCTTCCGTTTCGTTCCTGAGATAAAGGAGACGATGAAAAGGCTTCTGCCGGCTTTCGCTTCCTTCGGAGTAAGCCAGTTTGCGTTCGTTGTTGACACGGTGATTGCTTCCTTCCTCGTGGGAGGAGCTATTTCTTACCTTTACTACGCAAACAGGATTTTCCAGCTACCTATAGGTCTTTTTGCCGTCGGCTTGGGAAACGCACTGCTTGTTTCCCTGTCAAGGCATTACGCAGATAAAAACAGGCAGGAATTTTTAAAAGACCTGAACAACGGTATAAGGTTTGCCATTTTCGTATCCCTACCGGCTACAGCAGGTATGGTTGTTCTGGGAAAGGAAATACTTTCGGTTCTTCTGGAGAGAGGAGCCTTTACGGAAAAGGATACGGTAATGACCTATACCGCCCTTTTGGGATACTCTATCGGACTGGTGGCTTATGCGGTTTCCCGTCCGTTTAAAAGCGGTTTTTTTGCAAAGGGTGATACGAAAACGCCCCTTTACTCAACAGTAGCCGGTCTGGTGGTCAGCATTGCGGCGGCTGTGGTGATGGGATTTTTACTTGGATTGGGAATATTCGGACTGGCTTTGGCTTCTTCTCTGGGAGGTTTTGCAGGGTTGCTTTACCTGATTTTTAAAGGCGGGTTTGCCGTTGACGGCAGGCAGGTTTTAATTACCTTCCTGAAAACAGCCGTTGCCACCGGAGTGATGGCAGGTGTGATACTTGCGTTAAAAAGCATTACGGTGAAAGACTGGGTGGCTGTTGCTTCAGGCATTCCTTTAGGTATGTTTTCCTTCTTCCTTACAGCTTACCTTCTGAAGGAGGAAGCCCTCCTTTACCTGATAAAATCCCTAAAGAAAGGTTAGCCTTCCAACAGCTGTTTCAGGTCGTCCTTCCTTATCACTCTGACTATGTTTGTTGAGCCGGGAACACCTCCAACAAAGCCCAGCAGTGCCACAACTATGTCGTCCTCGGAAAACTTGCTTCCGTAAGCCTTTTTCACGAACTTTTTGAGCATCTGGTCTGTGTCCAGACCTTCCTCTATTATCATAAACGGGTTTACTCCCCAGACGATATTCAGCCTTCTAAAGGTCTTTATGTCGTGTGCCACGCCTAATATCTCACAGGCAGGTCTGTACTTTGCCACGTTTACCGCCGTCCTGCCGGAACGGGTAAAGGCTACTATAGCCGAGGCGTTAAGGTCTTTTGCCAGACTGCTACCGGCGGAAGCCACCGCAGAGGTTACGTCCCCTTCAGCCGGCAGGTCTTTGTAGAACGGGTAGATTTTTTCCGTTTCCTCTATAGTCCTTCTCATAACCTTAACGCTTTCCACCGGATACTTGCCCACAGCCGTTTCGTCAGACAGCATTACCGCGTCTGTCCCGTCCAGAACAGCGTTTGCTATGTCCGACACCTCAGCCCTTGTGGGTCTGGGTGAGGTAAGCATTGAGGTAAGCATCTGGGTTGCGGTGATTACCGGCTTTCCTACAAGGTTGCACTTGGATATTATCATCTTTTGCAGGACGGGAACCTTTTCCATCTCTATCTCAACTCCAAGGTCTCCCCTTGCCACCATTATGCCGTCCGATACCTGAATGATACTGTCTATGTTTTCTATAGCCTCGTGCTTTTCTATCTTTGCAAAAAGCGGTGCATCTCCCCCGTTTTCCTTTATGAAATTTTTAGCCTCAATCACGTCTTCCGCCGTTTTAACGAAAGACAGTGCCACAATGTCTATCCCTATCTTTATCCCGAACTTCAGGTCTTGCCTGTCCTTTTCCGTCAGTGCAGGTATGTCTAACTTCAGGTTAGGGAAGTTCACTCCCTTACGGGAGGAGACCATTCCCCCTACGATAACCTTACACACCACGCCTTCCTCGTCCTTTTCCACAACCTCAAGCCTTATCATACCGTCTGCTATGTATATCCTGTCCCCCACCTTCAGTTTGTCCAGTATTTCAGGGTGGTTTATGCTTATCCTGTTTTTGTCGCCGATAACCTTTTCCTTTACTATCTTTATCCTGTCCTCAAAGTGGAGGTAAAACGGTTCCTTCACGTCCCCTATCCGTATCTTGGGACCGGACAAATCCTGAAGAACAGCCACTTCCCTGCCTAACTCTGCAGAAACCTCCCTTATCTTTTTCAGGTTTTCTGCGTGTGTTTTGTGGTCTCCATGGGAAAAGTTAAAGCGGAAAACGTCAACTCCCGCCTCTATAAGCTGTTTTATTTTTTCCCTGCTGTCTGTGGCGGGACCTAAAGTGGCTACGATTTTGACTTTTTTCATATTTTCACCATAATAATATTTAGTACGATTGGCAGTAATGGTTATTAATCCGGTTTAGGTTTATTATAATATAAAAAAAACAAAAAGGTGGCTACAAATGGAAAAAAGCATAAAAAGGAGAAACACACAGCAGAGAAAAATAATTCTGGATATATTGCGGTCAACAAACATACATCCGACCGCAGACTGGATTTACGAAAAGGCAAGGGAGTACATCCCTAACATCAGTCTGGGAACGGTTTACAGAAATCTAAAAATACTAAAAAGCGAAGGTCTTATACTGGAGCTGAACGACGGTAAGCAGAGCAGGTTTGACGGCAGGGTTGACCAGCACTTCCACTTTAAGTGTATGGACTGCAACGGGATTTACGACATAGACAGGCACGAGGTCGTGGTAATAAACGAGGAATATCTCGTCAGGGAAGGTTATCAGGTAAAAAGCTACGAGGTAATATTTTCCGGCATATGTCCCAGATGCAACGGCGGTCAGAATTGAGAACAGTAATAAGTCCGATAAACGAAAGACCTGACAGACTGCCTCCGGGACAGCACTGGAGCAACCGCCTCCACGTACTCGGCATATCACCACCGCCGGACATAGACCTTTCCCGATACAGGCTGAAAATCTTCGGCAGTGTTGAAAAGCCGGCAGTTCTGACTTGGGAAGAAATACTTGATCTGGAAAGGGTAAAACTGATAGCTGACTTCCACTGCGTTACCAGATGGAGCTGTCCGGACGTTGAATGGATAGGCTTTCCCTCCTCTGAAATAAAAAAGCTGGTAAATATAAAAGAAACGGCAAAATCGGTTATGGTACACTCCCTTGACGGCTACACCACAAACGTGCCACTTGAATACTTCTTTGACGAAGATGTGGTGTTTGCATACAGGTTGTTTGATAGACCTTTACCTTCCGACCACGGCTATCCGCTTCGCCTCGTAGTTCCCAAGCTTTATTCGTGGAAAAGTGCAAAATTCGTGTCCGGAATAGAGTTTATGGACGAAGACCTTCCCGGCTACTGGGAGCAGAGAGGCTACCACATATTGGGTGATCCTTGGAGGGAGCAGA
This sequence comes from Aquificota bacterium, assembly GCA_013153765.1. Taxonomy (GTDB): domain Bacteria; phylum Aquificota; class Aquificia; order Aquificales; family Hydrogenothermaceae; genus Persephonella_A. Next base: position 3,185 of record JAADDT010000048.1, on the reverse strand, counting down.
GGTTTTGGAGATAGACCTTTTAAACAGGTTAAGGAAAGAGACCTTCAGGCTTGTTTCCATACCGAGCCATAGGGACTGTGGTGAGATTAACGACTACATACAGTCCAGACTGCCGTTTGTCCCTTTCAAAAGGCAGTACATAGGCAAGGGTGAGCTTTACAACATTTACAGCATATCTCCGGACAAGCCGGTGATGATTAACACTCACGTTGATACCGTCCCGCCCATAACGATGAAAAATCCGTTCAAGCCGGTGGAAAAAAACGGCAGGATTTACGGACGGGGAGCAAACGACACTAAAGGGTTGATAGCGGCTTTAATCGTGGCACTTCAGGACTTTAAGAAAAACTTTCCCGACAGGGATATACCTGTTTCTTTAGCCTTTACCGTTGACGAGGAGCAAAACAGTGCGTTAGGTTCGGAAAAACTGGTTGAAAAAATGGAAGGTATAAAAGATGTTTTAGTCCTTGAGCCCACGTACGGCAAGGTGTGTGTTGCCCAGTCCGGTTCTTTTGAGTTCAGATTTTGGCTGAAAACAGCTTCCGGACACGGTTCGGAGTTTGAAAGGTTTAAAAATCCTGCAAAGGAAGGCTTCCGCCTCATACAAGAGATGGAAAAAAAGTTAGGCAGGCAGGTAAACCTTATCAGGGTAAACAGCGGTTGGGAGTATTACGCCGTTCCGGAAAAGGCAGAATTCCTGTGTGAGTTTAAACTGTTTGAAGGTGAGAGCTTGACGCAGATGGAAAAGGCGGTAAAACAGGTGCTTAACGGTTCTGGTCTGGAGGTGGAATACCGCCTTGAGGACGGTGAGCCTTTCTTACGCTTCAGGGACGGCGGTATGAGGGAAAAGCTAAAAGAGGCTTTTTTAAAAGGGACTGGGAAAAATCCTGAAGAGGGTGTGATGCCTTCGTGGACTGACGGGTCAAACTTCCACAAGGCAGGTTTTGGGTGTACCGTTTTCGGTTTTGGAAACCTTGCAGACTGCCACACCGACAGGGAAAGTATAGGTCTGGACGAGCTTGTTAATATGTATAATGTGCTTTACAGTTTCCTTTCCATCCTGAGCCAGCCGTAATAAACCAGCCCGGTATCCTGAAATCCGTTTTTTTTGTAAAAGCGGATAGCCCTTTCGTTTTTGTCCCCAGCCCACAGACCTGCCGTGTCAAGTCCCCTTTCCCTGAAGTGTTTTACAGCCCTTTCAAGGAGCTTTTTCCCTATTCCCCTGTCCCAGAACTCTTTTCTCACCGCAAGTTCGTGTATTTCCCCTACTTTTTTGCCCTTCAGGTCTTTCCAGTTTGCGTCCGCAACGATAAAGCCGGCAGGTCTGCCGTCCATATAAGCCACTTCAAACAGTGTTGAATGGTTTTTAAGCCAGTTTATATACTTTTTTGCCTGCTTTCTGGTAGCTTCCCCGTACTGTGGATAGTCCTGATAGGCGTCCATCAGCAGGGATATTACCTCTTCCCTCATCTGGGAATTGAACGGCACTATTTTTATTTTTTCCATCACAATTAATAATATATACAGCCACAGCCCAATTTCACCAAAAGCCTTCAGATTTGCATACGGGAGGTTATTCTTATATAATAACCTTCCCACTTTTATGAAACAGCCTATCTTTATTATTAACTTTTGGTACAAATAGAATACGGAGGTCATACTGTATGAAATACAGAAGTTATACTGTCCACAACTTCAGGGAGATACCGCAGGTAAAACAGAAGCTAACTCCCGAGCAACAGTTTGACATAGAGGTTGTGGCACAGGTTTTTCCGTTCAAAACGAACAACTACGTTGTTGAAAAGCTTATAAACTGGGAAAATCCACTTGAAGATCCTATCTTTAGACTTACCTTTCCCCAAAAAGGTATGCTTTTGGAGGAGGACTACAACGAAATAGCCCGCCTTCTGAAGGAAAACGCCCCGAAGGAAACTATCAGGGAAAAGGCTAACCAGATAAGAATGAAGCTAAATCCCCATCCTGCAGGTCAAAAATACAACATTCCGGAGATAAACGGCGTAAAACTCCACGGAGCCCAGCACAAATACAGAGAAACCATACTGTTTTTCCCAAAGCAGGGACAGACCTGCCACGCTTACTGTACCTTCTGCTTCAGGTGGCCCCAGTTCGTAGGTATAGACGAGCTTAAGTTTGCTATGAAAGAGGTTCAGGTCTTAATAGACTACATAAAAGCCCATCCTGAAATAACAGACCTGCTTTTCACAGGCGGCGACCCTTTAATAATGAAAACAAAAATACTCCGCCAGTACATAGAGCCCATATTGGAGGCAAAAATCCCGCACCTGAAAACTATCAGAATAGGTTCAAAGGCACTGGCTTTCTGGCCTTACAGGTTTACCGAGGACGACGACGCCGAAGACCTGCTGAAGCTGTTCAGGGAAATAAGGGAAGCAGGCTACCACCTTGCTTACATGGCACACTTTAACCACTATCAGGAGCTTGGAACGGAGGAAGTGGAGCAGGCGGTAGAAAAAATACTGGAAACTGGAGCCGTCATCAGGACACAGTCCCCTATCCTAAGACACATAAACGACAGTGCGGAAGTGTGGTCAACAATGTGGAAAAAGCAGGTTCAGATGAATATGATACCTTACTACATGTTTATGGCAAGGGATACTGGAGCCCAGCATTACTTTGGCGTTCCCCTGGTAAGAGCTTGGGAAATATTCAGGAAGGCTTACTACTCTGTAAGCGGTATAGCAAGAACGGTGAAGGGACCTTCCATGTCAGCCACTCCCGGAAAGGTCAGGATACTTGGCGTATCGGAAATAAACGGAGACAAGGTTATGGTTCTTGACTTCCTTCAGGGAAGGAATCCTGAATGGGTAGGAAAGCCCTTTTTCGCAAAATACGACGAAAACGCAATGTGGCTTGACGAACTTGAGCCGTATCAGGGTGATAAATTCTTTTACGAAGACGAGCTTAAAGAGATGCTGAAAACGGAAGAAAAAGTAAGCCTTTAAGGAGGAAGGTATTGGAGCATAGAGGAATAGTTATCCTTGATTTCGGTTCCCAATATACACAGCTGATAGCCAGAAGGATTAGGGAGCTGAACATATTCAGTGAGATACTGCCTTACAACGCACCTGTTGAGGAAATAAAAAAACACAATCCAAAAGGGATAATATTCTCCGGAGGTCCTGCCTCCGTCTATTCCCCCGACG
>JAADDT010000100.1 GCA_013153765.1 Aquificota bacterium | reverse complement strand
TTCATCAGCTCGTACGACTTTACCGCCATCTCCTCCGAAACGTCAAAGGAGTACGCATCTTTCATCAAAAACTCCCTGCCCCTTATAAGACCGTATCTCGGTCTTGCCTCGTCCCTGAACTTGGTCTGTATCTGGTAGAAGTTTTTAGGAAGGTCCTTATAAGAGCGTATGTTTTTCCTTACAAGGTCTGTTATGGTCTCCTCGTGCGTTGGACCCAGTGCAAAGAGCCTTCCCTTCCTGTCCTCCAGTCTGAAAAGCTCCTTCCCGTAAACGTCCCACCTGCCGGTCTCCTGCCACAGTTCAGCAGGCGTAAGTATCGGCAGTAGAACCTCCAACGCTCCCGAACTGTCCATATGCTTCCTTACGACGTTTTCTATCTTTTTCAGAACCCTTAAGCCCAGTGGCAGGTACTCGTAAAGCCCTGCCGCAAGCTGTCTTATAAAACCTGCCCTTATAAGGTATATGTGGCTTGGAACTTCCGCCTCCGCAGGTGCTTCCTTCAGCGTAGGTATGAAATACTGTGAAGCTCTCATCTAACCTGTGTCCTCCGTTTTTTAACAGATTATATCAGGGATTGGCTTGGTAGTGGAATGTTGAAGGGATAAAGTGGAGTCGGCGGGATTCGAACCCGCGACCTTTGCCATGCCGAGGCAACGCTCTCCCAGCTGAGCTACGACCCCATTTTTTTAATATTATACCAGATTTTCGTTTAATACGCGCCCGGCAGGATTTGAACCTGCAACCCCGTGATCCGTAGTCACGTGCTCTATCCAGTTGAGCTACGGGCGCAAAATCAGTCGTTTATTGCAAGTAGCTTCTGCTCCTGCTCCTTTGCAATCAGCCTGTCTATTATCTCGTCTAAATCACCGTCAAGTATCTCGTGTATCCTGTGCGACGTGTAGCCTATCCTGTGGTCCGTCACCCTGTTTTGCGGAAAGTTGTAAGTCCTTATCTTTTCCGACCTGTCTCCAGTACCGACCTGTGATCTTCTTTCCTTTTCTATCTTTTCCCTTTCCAGCCTGTCGTAGTAATCCTTCAGCCTTGCCCTTAAAATCTGCATAGCCTTTGCCCTGTTCTGTAGCTGTGAGCGTTCGTCCTGACAGCTTACCACTATTCCCGTCGGCAGGTGCGTTATCCTTACCGCACTGTCAGTGGTGTTTACGTGCTGTCCACCTGCCCCTGAAGCCCTCATCGTTTCCACCTTCAGTTCTTCAGGCTTTATCTCTATGTCCACCTCTTCAGCCTCAGGCAGTACGGCTACCGTAGCCGTTGAGGTATGTATCCTTCCCGAGCTTTCCGTTTCAGGAACCCTCTGGACACGGTGGACACCGCTTTCAAACTTCAGCCTTGAGTAAGCCCCCTGTCCTTTTATCAGAGCTATTACTTCCTTTATACCGCCCCTGTCCGTCGGATGTATGGACAGGACTTCAGCCTTCCAGCCGTGCCTTTCGGCGTACCGCTGGTACATTCTGAACAGCTCCGCCGCAAACAGAGCCGCCTCCTCACCGCCCGCTCCCTGCCTTATCTCAAGTATGACGTTCTTATCGTCGTTAGGGTCCTTAGGTAGAAGTCCTACCTGTATTTCCTTTTCAAGTCCGGCTTTCCTCTCCTTCAGGTTCTTCAGCTCCTCCTCAGCCAGTACCCTCATCTCCTCGTCAGAGCTGGAAAGGAGAGTTTTAGCCTCCTGTATTTCCCTTTCTACCTTTTTGTATTCCTTATAAAGCTTGTGTAGTTGCTCCGCTTCCTTATGCTCTTTTGCTACCTGCTGTAGCTTTTTCTGATCCTTTATAACTTCAGGATTGGAAAGTGCTTCCTCTAACTTTTTCAGCTTACCTTCTATCTTTTCAAGTTTTTCAAGTATGTGTCTGTTGAGCATTACTTACTTTCTTGAACGGTAGCTCCTTTTATCTCAAGGAATAAAGGTTTAACCTTCAGCTTTCCTGTATAAAAAGGATGGCATTGATCACACACCTCAAGATACACCGTGCCACCTTTGGTGGAAAGCAGGTCAAACTCGTTTCCACAACCGCATACGAAATGTGTAAGCTTCAGCTCAGGATGTATATCCTTTTTCAACGGTTTTACCTCCTTTTCGTCCTTAAATATATACCTGTGGATAAATCAGGCAAACCAATATTTTAGCCTTTAGGGAAATTTTTATCAAGTGTTCATAGACTTGAGGAATTCCTCGTTTGTTTTGAATTTGGAAAGCTTGCTTAACAGGAACTCCATAGCCTCCACCTCGTCCATCGTGGAGAGGAACTTACGGAGTATCCAGAGCCTTTGCAGTTCCCAGTCCTCCACAAGGAGCTCTTCCTTCCTTGTGCCTGATTTTGGAATGTTTATGGCAGGGAATATTCTCCTTTCCATAAGTCTCCTGTCCAGATACAGCTCCATATTACCTGTGCCTTTAAACTCCTCAAATATAACGTCGTCCATCTTTGAGCCTGTCTCAACCAGTGCAGTGGCAAGTATTGTAAGACTTCCACCGTCCTCTATGTTCCTTGCCGCCCCGAAAAACTTTTTCGGTCTTTGGAGTGCGGTGGCTTCCAGACCTCCGGAAAGCACCCTTCCTGAAGGCGGAGTGATGGCGTTAGAAGCCCTTGCCAGCCTTGTCATAGAGTCAAGGAGTATTACAACGTCCTGTCCCAGTTCCACCAGCCTTTTTGCCCTTTCTATGATAAGCTCAGCCACGTGCATATGCCTTTCCGGTGGCTCGTCAAATGTTGAAGCTACGACCTCAGCCCCTTCACCTACTATCCTTCTCATCTCCGTCACTTCTTCAGGACGCTCGTCTATAAGGAGTATGATAAGGTGCGTCTCCGGATGGTTTTTTATGAGAGCCTTTGCAAGCCTCTGTATAAGGACGGTCTTACCTGCCTTAGGTGGAGCAACGATTAAGCCCCTCTGTCCCTTACCTATAGGCGTTATCAGGCTTACAACCCGAGTTGAAAGGTCTGAAGGGTCGTACTCCAGATTGAACCTTTCCGTCGGATGGTAAGGCGTAAGTGCGTCAAATCTCGGTCTTTTCTTTGCAAGCTCAGGCTCTACCGTGTTTACAGCCTCTATCTTTATTAAAGCCCTGTACTTTTCGTTGTCCTTAGGAAGCCTTGCTATACCTATTATGTAGTCCCCTGTCCTCAAGCCGAACTTCTTTATCTGTGATGGAGACACGTAAATGTCAGAAGAGTGTGGAGCGTAGTTGTTTTCTATAGACCTGATAAAGCCGTACCCTTCAGGCAGTACCTCAAGCACCCCTTTTATGAAGTTCAGCCCCTCTTCCTGAGCCTTTTTCTCAAGAATTCTGGTGATAAGCTCCTGCTTTTTCAGACCTGTCGTCCTTTGGAGACCCAGTTCCTTTCCCAGTTTTTGGAGTTCCTGAAGTGTCATCTTTTTCAGTCCTTCCACTGACACAGCCGTTGCAGTCATATTTATCTAAACCTCCTCTTGTGTTTGTTATTTTCCAATACAAAACCTGCCGAATATGTTTCCTAAAACGTCTTCCGTAGTAATCTCTCCGGTGATTTCCTCAAGAGCTTTTTCCGCTTCTGAAATTTCAAGCATAAGGATTTCTTTCCTGTCTCTGTAATCCCCAATATTTTTCAGCACCTTTTCAAGAGTTTCTTTTGCTTTTTTGAAAGACCCGTAATGTCTGAGATTAATGTAAACATCAGTATCACTATCTTCTAACAGATTTAGCTTATGGAGAATTTTTTCCTCTAACTGGTCTAAATTTTCTAATGTTTTACTGCTGACAAGTATTACATCTTTTACATCTTTAAAATAATACTTTTTTTCAGATTTATCAAGTAAATCTGATTTGTTTCCAATAACTATTGGCGATTTGTCCTTTACCTTTTCGTATATTTTAAGGTCTTCCTCAGTAAGCCCTTCTGACGCATCAAAAACGAAAAGAACCACGTCAGCCTCTTCAACCTTTTCCAGTGCCTTTTCTATGCCTAACTTTTCTATTTTGTCCTCCGTTTCCCTGATGCCTGCCGTGTCAAGGAGTTTTACCGGAATACCGCCTATGTTCAGGCTTTCCTCTATAAAGTCCCTCGTCGTTCCCCTTACTTCCGAAACGATAGCCCTTTCGTACCCAAGGAGTGCGTTAAACAGGGAGGACTTTCCAACGTTAGGTCTGCCTACGATTGCCAGCTTTATACCTTCCCTGATCAGCTGACCCTTTTTGTATGTCTTCAACAGCTCTCCAATCTGTTCCACCACTCCCTTAAGCACCTTTTTTATCTCTTCAAAGTCTATCTCCTCTATATCTTCAGGGAAGTTTATCTCCGCTTCAATGAGAGAAATCAATTCCAGCAGTGAGTTCCTCAGCCTGTTTACCTTTTCGGAAAGCCTGCCCTGTAGAAGGTTCAAAGCCACCCTTGAGGCTTTTTCCGTCTTTGCTTCTATCAGGTCTGCTATGGCTTCAGCCTGCGTAAGGTCTATCTTTCCCTTTAGGAAAGCCCTTTTTGTAAACTCCCCCGGCTCAGCCAGTCTTGCCCCGAAGTGGACAGCCTCCCCTATTATCCTTTTCATTACCGGCACACTGCCGTGTGGATATATCTCCACCACGTCCTCACCGGTAAAGCTTCTGGGAGCCTTAAAGTATATGAAAAGACCTTCGTCTATGGTCTTCCCTTCCCTGTCCCTTATCCTGCCGAAGTAAGCCTTCCTTTCTTCCACCTTTTCAGGGAGGGAAAACAGCCTTTTTCCAATTTGTAGAGCATCTTCTCCACTGAGACGGATAATACCTACAGCCGACGGGATAAGTGGAGTTGCACTTGCTACAATGGTATCCTTTTCATCCATCTTCCGATTTTTTCTTCCCTTCCTTTTCCTTGTTCATAACCCTGTTGATAATATAACTCTGTATCAGACCTAATATATTATTCGTAAGCCAGTACAAAACAAGACCTGAAGGGAAGTTCATAAACATAAACGTGAACACAGCCGCCATTATGTACATTATCATCCTTTGGTTCTTGTCCGTTGACGGCGTTATCCACTGCTGTGCCACCATTGAAAGACCCATCAGTATCGGCAGTATGTAGTAAGGGTCCTTTGAGGAAAGGTCGTCTATCCACAGTATAAACGGAGCGTTTTTAAGCTCCACCGTTACCATAAGCACGTTGTAAAGTGCTATGAAAACAGGTATCTGGACTATTATCGGCAGACAGCCGGACATTGGATTTGCCCCGTGCTCTGCGTAAAGCTTCATCATCTCTTGCTGTAGCTTCTGCGGGTCGTCTTTGTATTTTTTCTGGAGTTTCTTTATTTCCGGAGCAAGGTCTGCCATCTTTTTCATAGCTTTTAGGGACTTGTGGTTCAGCGGGAAGAATATTATCCTTATCAGGACTGTAAGGAGTATTATCGCCACGCCCCAGTTGTGCGTGTAGTTGTAAAAGAAGTGTAGAACTATGAAAAGCGGTTTACCCAGTATGCCGAATATTCCAAAGTCTATAGTGTCCTCAAGTGCAAGGTCCTTACCCCATTCCTTCTTATACCTTTCTGTAAGGCTTTCAAGCAGTGAGTAAAGCTTTGGACCTCCAAGGAAAAACCCCTCCACAGAAGTGCCTATCTCGGAAAACACAACAGTCTTTTCAGGAGCTACCGGTACGACGTGTGAAGCGGTAAAGCCGTCTTTAGCGGCAAGCATCTGTATGAAGTACTTGTTTTCTTCCCCTGCCCAGTAAATATTGCCCCTTATGACCTGCTCCTTTTCTATGTCCCTGTCTATCTTTATAAGGTCTTTATCCGTCTTTATGATAGCCCCGGAATGTCCGAAGGCACTTTCAAGCTCCTCCAGTGATACGCCGTTTATAACAGCCAGACCGTAGTTTTCCAGCCCTTCCGTCTCAAGCTTAAACTGGAAGGTTGCCCCGTCAAGTATGAACTTTTTGACAACCTTTATACCGTCCTTCTCCAGCGTAAAGATGAAGGTGTTCCCTTCCTGACGGAAGGTGTAAGGACTGAAGTTCACCAGTGCGGTAATGTTTTGGTCTGTTGTTATTATTTCCGTCGGGAAAAGCCTGTTCTTCTTTGAAAACTCGCTTATAACGTCCGTTTTGTACCTTTCAACGTATATGGATACTATCCTGCCGCCTATCTTTGAAAACTTAACGCTACCGAACTCGGTTTTTATGCTTACCAAGTCCTGAAGGTTGTCCGAATTAAACCTTCTCCTGTCCAGAATTAGATCAAAACCGCCTGTGGCGGAATACCTTATTTCAGGCTGTTTTTCCGCCTGCTTTTCCACCGCTTGACTATTCTGGAGCTGTTGTCCTTCCGTTTTCTGCCTGTTCTCCTGTGCCACCGTCCGGTTTTCGGCAGGACGGCTGTTGCCCTGTTCCTGCTTTCCGAAGAAGAAGGAGCTTACCGCCCCGTAGCCTACCATCAGAACCGCAACCACGACGAAAAAGATCAGCACCCGCTTCTGCATATCTTGTTCCTGATTGTTCATCTGCTACCTCTCTTAAGGTTTATCAACCCCGCCTTTAGCAAAGGGATTACACCTGAGTATCCGCCAGATGCTTTTTAAAAGACCCTTAACAACACCGTACTTCTCCACAGCCTCAACGCTGTACTGGGAGCAGGTCGGATAGTACCTACAGCTTGCCGGATACATTGGAGATATAAATTTCTGATACAGTTTTAAGGTATTAACTACCGCTTTTTTCAGCATTTTTTTCTAATAACTGTCCTATGGTTTTTATGTCCGGTGCAATTTCCCAAGTTTTTTTACCTAAAATACCTTTTTTCGGAACCAGTATAATATCATAGCCCAATTTGTTTAAATCTTCACCATACAGGCGGAGAGCCTCTTTAATTACCCTTCTCGTCCTGTTTCTGTCAACCGCCCTTTTTGAAAACTTTTTTGAGATAACGAAGCCAAACCTCGGTCTGCCCAAGTCGTTTTTACGGTAAAGGACTATCAGGTGGTCTGTGTAAAAACGCCCGCCGGTTTCCATTACCTCCCTGATAGTGCCACCTTTTAAGGTTTCCATTTAGGATGCGGCGAGCCTTTTTCTGCCCTTTGCCCTTCTCCTTGCCAGTATCCTTCTGCCTGACTTACTCCTTTTCCTTGCAAGGAAGCCAGACCTTCTTTTCCTTTTTTTGTTTGAAATCCTGTTTTGTATCTTTCCGGACATTCTTTTACCTCCTTAAAAAAATAAAAGAGCGTACATACGAGTATGCACGCCCTTACGGAAAGTTTTAAAAACCGTATTTATAGCTTATTAATGGCCTAAAAACTTGGCGTCAAATATACCTGTGAAGATGAAGATAATAGCAATCAGCAGTCCGTACAGAACGAACGTTTCTATCAGTGCCATACCGATGAACATGGTGGTAAGAAGCTTTCCGCCCATGTTCGGATTTCTTGCCATACCTTCCAGAACTCCCCTGATCGCATTACCCAGACCTGCCGCACCACCACCAGCGGCGGCACCGATTGCAACACCAGCACCGATAGCAACCCCACCGTAGAATACTGCTCTTGCCAGAGCGTCAGAACCTTCTCCTGCAAAAGCGGCGGAGAGAGCTCCTGCAACCATAAAGAGCATCAAGAACACTGTAGAGTATTTCTTCATTACCGTAAAAACCTCCTTCTTTATTTTTATTTTATTACTAACAC
>JAADDT010000056.1 GCA_013153765.1 Aquificota bacterium | reverse complement strand
ATCGGAAACTATAACATCGGTGGACTTTAAGCCACCTCCGGTGATCAGACCCCTGACCACAGCCTCACCCATATTTCCTGCACCTATTACTCCCACCTTAAACATACTTCTTCCTCTTTTCCCTGTAGTTTATCCTTTTACCTTCCGAAAGCTTTATTATATCAATTACCCGATTAACGTTGTAATCCTCCAAGAACTGTAGCATTTTTTCAAAGACCATTTTCGTTGCTTCAGCGTCAGGAAAAGCTCTGTGTTTCTGCCTGTACGGAACGTTAAGGTGGTAAGCCACCTTCTCAAGGGATTTACTGTCTATGTCCGGCAAAATCCTCCTTGCAAGGTTGTCCGTACATATTGAGGGATTTTTTATCCTTCTGCCGGTATAAAGCTGGGCGTTGTAGTTAAGGAAAGACAGGTCAAACCTTACGTTATGGGCTACAAGCACGCTGTCCTGAATGAAGGACAGGAATTGGGAAATAACTTCCGATATTCTGGGCTGGTCTATAACCATAGCGTTAGTTATGCCGGTAAGTCTGGTAATGTGAGGAGGTATGAAGTCGCCGTCAGGTCTTACAAGCTGGTGGAACCTGCCTATTTCCAAGCCAGCCTGAAACTTGATGCCGGCAATTTCTATTATAAAGTCCCTTTCAGGGACGAACCCTGTAGTCTCAAGGTCTATAACGGTAAAAACCGCCTCATCGGTTGTCAGGTTGTACATCTTTCTTTCCTTCAGGTTGCTTCATAATAAATTTAAACAGCCACGGATACAAAATACCACTTATCAGGGCTGACAGTATGATCATTGAGGCGTAATCCTGATTTATAACACCTGTCTCCAGACCTAAAGTGGCTATGGCAACAAGGAGTGTTAAGGGCATTGACATTGCAAACGGGAAGGCAAGCACCTCCCTTAAGGAAAAGCCGGAGAAAAACAGAGGGATAGCTCCAGCCACCCTTACCGCAAGTATCGTAAGGGATATCATAACAGCCCCCAGTATTATCTCCTTTTTAAGCAGGTTAAACAGGTCAAAACGGAGACCTACCTCTATGAAGAAAACAGGTATTAAAAACCCGTACCCGAAACTGCTCATCTTTTCCTGTATCTGGTGTCTTTCCTTAAAGACCATAGCAAAAAGCATTCCGCCGAAAAACGCTCCGATTATGTACTCAAGACCAAGCAGGTTAGCAAGTGCCACGAATATGAACATATTGGCAAAGTTAGCCCTCACGTCCGTTTCCGTCGGGTCGTCAGCCTTTATGAAGGTGAAAGCCTTTTTCGGATTCCACCACGCATAAAGCTGGAAGAACTTAAGGACTATGTAAGCTATGAAGAAAAACAGGTAAATCTCAAACAGGTGTATAAAGGTCTGTTTTGAAAGACCGTATTCAAAATACAGGAAAAAGCCGGAAATAAACAGTAAGCTCAAAACCTCACCTAAACTGGCGATAATAAGCAGTGATTGGGCGTAATCGGTGTTCAGAAGACCGCTGTCCTTCAGAACCGGATAAAGCAACCCTACAGCAATTGTAAGGTAAACGAGGGCGTTTATTATGGGCTGTTTCAGGTAAATAACCACCGCAAAGGAGGTGGCTATGATAATAAGCAGTGATATAAGGTAGATGGCAAGCTCCCTTTTTGGCGTTATCTTTATCCTTTCAAAATTTATCTCCAGACCTGCCAGATACATCAGGATAAGGAAACCCAGACTTCCCAAGAAGTGGAGTATTGTAAGTCCTTCCGTCGTCTCCTTAAAAAAAACCCCTATTATAAGACCGAATATTATCTCACCTACCGCAGAAGGTAGCATAAGCCTCCTGCTTAAAAAAGGGACGATAAAAGCCCCCACCGAAACGATAAGGAGGAGAATGGACTCTTCCTTACTCATAACTTTCCTCTACAGGGAAGCAAAGTGTTGAGTTTTTGCTGTCTTTAGCTATGTAGAAAGGGACGCTGGGATTGAACACGGATATTTCTTCCTTTTTATCGTAAGAAAGGATAAGCAGGTGCTCCTTCCTGTCCTTCAGGTACTCAAGCGTTTTCTTTACCGGATTTCCTTCCAGAACGGAGTACTTTATACCCGTTTTGTATATGTGTTCAAAATCGTTGATTATGCTGTTCCTTTCCTTCAGGGCTTCCTCCTCCTCTATACCCCTTAATTCCACAGGCATTACGGCAAATATCACCTCAAGAGGCAGTTTCATAAGGCGGGCTATCTCTATACCCATCTCCAGTGCGAAGGCAGGATCGGGACAGTTAAGGGATACCACAATACCCTTGTAAGGATAAATACCCCTGCTTAAAAGGAAAGGCTTCGTTGCCTTCTGGAATATCTTTTTCAGTTTAAACCAGACGAAAAGCGGCTTTTTAACGAAAGGAAAGCTTACCACACCTATGTTCTGGTTCATATCAAACAGCTCAAGGAGGTCCGATACGGAGGACTTTACCTCAAAACTGTCCACCACTTCCTTTATGTAATCAAAATCCTTTCTGATGTCGTAATTCTTATAAGGGAACAAAAGTAGCTTATGGGCTTTTGTGTTTTTCTTAAAGTAAGCGGTCTCCTCAAAGCTCTTTTTGAACTTGGGATGGTAAACTGTGCCGAAGTTAGCCCCAAACTGGAGAGGAAACTGTGGAATACCTTTAAGAAGTATGTTAACCAGATTTTCAAGGACTTTCGGATCACCTATCAGAACGACCTTGTCCCCCACCCTTATCCTTTCTTCACCGGTCGGTATTATAAGCTCACCGTCCCTGTATATGGCGGCTATCCTCCACCTTGAGGGACGGAGGTACTTTAGCTTCCTGTCAACCAGATGGGAACGGGCAAGTATGTTAACCTCTATTATCTCACCTTTACCAAGACCTATGTTTGCCGCAGGCGTGTAGTTTTTCTCTATTTTTGATATTACGGCGTTTGATATTATTTCGGCAGGTTTTATTATTGAAACCTCGTACCTTTCAAACTCCTTCTCCCTGTCCTCGTCAAAAAGTAGCACCAGAATGGGCGTGTTCAGGTCAAAAACGTCCCTTGCAATACGGCAGACCTCAAGGGACACGTCGCTGTCCTTTATGGTTGATATTATGTACTTTACACCGGAAAGGTCTAACTTTTTCCAAGTGAGTATGCTTGAGGCGTCTCCGGTTATGAAGCTGACGTTCTCCCTGTCCTGAAACTGTTCCTTAAGCTCCTCAATCCTTTCCGGATTTATGTCAACCGCAACTATGTTCCAGTCCTTGGAAAGCTTTTCAAGGAGTTTTGACCCAAAAAACCCCAGTCCAAAAATAACAAGCTGTCTTTTTTCGTTTTCGGATACCATTGTTTTTTTATAGTAAAATAAAATTTACTTCATTATAACAGATAAAGAATGGAGGCAGTATGAAACCGAGAGTAGTCTTTGTCAAGACCCCAGACCCCCGTGGAGTGGTGGATACATTTATCAACGGACTTTCAAAATCACTTTCAGCAAGGAACTTTGAGGTAAAAATAGTAGAGCCTACAAAGGACAACATACAGCAGGTAGTAAACGAGATAATAGAGTTTAAACCCCTTTTCACGTTTGACTTTAACCTTGACGGTCTGATATTTGCCGAAAAGGACGGTGAGCAGAAAATTCTGGCTGACATACTGGGAAACATACACATAACTTGGTTTTTAGACGACCCGATGATACACTTTCCCAAACTCCAGTCAGCGTTAAAATCAAATCAGGTAATATACCTTACCATAGACATAGACCACGCACAGTGGCTCGGCTCACTGGGAAAAAACGTCGTTTTCCTTGCACCGGGCATCAATCCGGCTGACTTTCCCCCACCTACGGTGGAGAAGGAGTTTGACCTTGCGTTCGTAGGTCCAATAACAGACCCGGACAACATAGAGCAGGCTTGGAAGGAGCGTTTTGACGAAGGTCTTTTCGCCTTTGCCGTAGAGCTTGGGAGGATGCTGTACAGAAATCCGGACATGCCTATAAGGTTCGCTTCAGGATACCTGCTTTCCCAGTTTAATCAGGAGTTCCAGCAAGCGATGGTAAAGTTCCAGCAGGAAAGGGAGGCGGAGTTTTTCCAATACCTGACGGAAATAACGCTTTACGCAATGCATATGAGAAGGTGGAACATTATAGACAGTATAGAGGAGTTTGAGATAAACGTTCTGGGACCGGTTGAGGGAGAGACGAAGGACAACGTGGTGGTTTACAAGCACATTATCCACAACTCGGATATTATAAGCTTCCTGTCAAAAACAAAGATAGCCCTCCTTTCACACCCTCCTTTCATACCTACAGGTATTGCCTACACCGTTTTTGCCTCAATGGGAGCAAACGCCCTGACGATGGTTGAGGAAAGGTTTTCAACCAGAAACTTCCTTGTGGCAGGCAGGGACCTTATTACCTACCACCCTATAGATACTGTGGAAATAGAAGGGAAGATAGCTTACTACCTTGAAGATGCACCTTCCGAAAGGGAGATGATAGCAAAACAGGGAAGGGATACCGTTTTCCAGAACCACACCATACTCCAGAGAGGCGAGTTTATAGCAAACATGATGAACGACCTGATAAAACGGGCAGAGAAGGAAAGCGGAAACGGTAAGGTTGAGGAAAAACCGAACTAAAACTGTCTGATAAAACCTTTTATGTTTTTCTTTTCTAAAAACTGGAAGGCTTCCTTCCTGTTTTTGAAACTGCCTACAAGGACTTTGTAGAGCCTGTCTTCCTTCAGTATTACGGCGTTAGGCAGTTTCAACTCCTTTACAGCCTTTTCAGCCTTTTTTCCCGTGCTGAAAGCCCCCACCTGCACGTAAATGCCGGACAGGGAAGAGGGCGATACGATTTTTACCCCGGTTTTTGGCTTTGGCTTCACTTCAGCTTTAGGCTGTGGTTTGGGCTTTGGCTGTGGCTGTGGCTTTGGTTTTTCCACCACCTTGTTTGCAGGCTTTTCCGCCACAGGTTTTTCCTTCTGGACGGGCTTTTCCTCCACCTGCTTTTCCACAGGAAGGACTTCCGGAACGGGAGCCACAGCCTCTTCAACTTCAACCGTTTTGACCGGAGGGATTTCTTCCTTTCCCACTATCTCCACTTCAGGCTCGGATACGGTCTCCTCCATAGACGAGTAAAGGTTTATCCCTATTATGGAAAAAACAACCACTATAAGCAGACCGGTAAGGAGTATTATTATCCTTTCAGCCTTTTCCTGCTTTTGCTTCGCCTCTTCAAGCCTTTTTATCGTATCCTTCAAATCCTGCTCCATAGCTTACATTCTCTCCACAGGTGTTATTCCCATAAGTCTGAACAAAGTCCGGAGAGCTTCCCTTACAGCCTTGAGAAGGTACAGTCTTGCCTTCATTAACCTTTCGTCATCTGTGGTTAAAAACTTGAAGTGGTTGTAGTAGTAATGGAATTCGGACGCAAGCCTGTAAGTTATCTGCGTAAGTTTGTGTGGCTGTTGTTTTTCAGCCGCCTCCCTTATCAGGTCAGGAATGGAAGACAGGTACTTCATCAGCACCCTTTCCGCCTCCTCCTTCAGCAGGGACACGTCTGCGGTAAAATCCTTTTCCGGATCAAAGCCTGTCCTTTCTTTAGCCTCCCTGAAAACACTGCATATCCTTGCATGGGCGTATTGGACGTAGTAAACCGGATTTTCCGCACTTTTTTCCAGAGCAAGGTCTATATCAAAGTTCAGGTGCGTATTACTGTCCTTAGTAAGGAAAAAGTAAACCACCGCGTCCCTGCCTACCTCCTCAACCAGTTCCCGTAGCGTTATGAACTTGCCGGCTCTTTTTGACATCTTTATTTCCTGTCCGTTTTTAAACAGTTTTACAAGCTGTATGAAAATAACCCTTATCCAGTCTTCAGGGACGCCGAAAGCCATTACCACAGCCTTTAATCTTGGGAAGTAGCCGTGGTGGTCAGCTCCCCAGACGTTGACTATAAAGTCGTATCCCCTTTTAAACTTGTCGTAGTGGTAAGCTATATCACCGGCAAAATATGTATAACTGCCGTCAGACTTGATTACCACCCTGTCCTTGTCGTCCCCGTAGAGGGAGGTCTTTACCCAGACAGCACCTTCCTTTTCGTAAACCAGTCCCTTTTCCTTCAAGAACTGGAGGGCTTCCTCAACCTTACCTGAGGAATACAGCTTCCTTTCGCTGAACCATATGTCAAACTCAACGCCGAGCAACTTCAGGTCTTCCTTTATCCTTTCAAGTAGCATCTCCTTTGCAAACTCGGCACAAAAATCTACAGCCTGCTCCCTGTCAACCATGGACAGTATTTTTTCCCTTTCGTATTTGTAAAGGTGGCGGGCTATCTCCTTTATGTAATCCCCTTTGTAGCCGTCCTCAGGGAAGGGATAGTCCGGCTCCTCTATCTGGCGGAAGCGGGCGTATACAGACTCCCCAAGCTTTTTTATCTGGTTTCCCGCATCGTTTATGTAAAACTCCCTTTCAACGGTGTAGCCTATGTATTCGTAAAGGTTTGACTGGACATTTCCCACAACAGCTCCCCTGCCGTGTCCCAGATGGAGAGGTCCTGTAGGATTGGCACTGACAAACTCAACGTTAACCCTGCCCCTGTTTTTTTCCTTCGCCTCACCGTACCTGTCCCTTTCGGCTATTATCCTTTCAAGCACCTGACGGTAGTAATCCTCAGACAGAAACAGGTTTATAAAACCTGCCCCTGCCACCTCAACCTTTGAAAACTCCTTAACCTCCTGAAGGACAGGCTTTATCTCCTGTGCCACCTCCAGAGGTTTTTTCCTCAGCGGTTTTGCAAGCAGAAAAGCCACATTGGTGGCAAGGTCTCCAAAACGGTCTTCCTTCGGCAGTTCCACCTTTATTTTGTCCTTAAGCTCCTTTACCTGAGGGAATTTTTTTTCTACGGCGGAAAGTATCTTTTCCTTCAATTCTTCCTTCATCTTACTCCTTCAAACTTTTTTGAATATTATTTTACCTTATTCACACAAGCATTTTTTTTAATCCCAAATCGTTTTAAAATAATTAAACAAAAAAGAGGTGAGAAGGTGCAGAAGTTTATTTTCATCACAGGTGGCGTCCTTTCGTCGCTGGGAAAAGGCGTAGCATCGGCAAGCATAGGCTCAATACTTGAAAACATGGGATACAACATCACCTTCCTTAAGCTTGACCCTTACCTGAACATTGACCCGGGAACGATGAACCCTTACCAGCACGGCGAAGTTTACGTGACGGAGGACGGGGCGGAAACAGACCTTGACCTTGGGCATTACGAAAGGTTTACTAACGTCCTGCTGTCCAGATACAACAACACAACTTCCGGAAAGCTGTACCACTCTTTACTTGAGAAGGAAAGGAGGGGAGCTTACCTCGGTGCTACGGTGCAGGTCATACCCCACTTTACGAACGAGATAATAAAAAGCATTGAAAAAGCCGCATCAAAGTCCGACATAGCGTTAGTTGAGATAGGCGGAACTGTGGGAGACATTGAAAGTCTGCCGTTTCTGGAGGCGATAAGGCAGATGGGACTTGAGCTTGGCAGTGAGAACGCCCTGTTTATCCACCTTACGTACGTGCCTTACATCAATGCCGCTGGAGAGCTGAAGACCAAACCTTCACAGCATTCGGTAAAGGAGTTAAGGGCTATAGGAATACAGCCTGACATACTGATATGCAGGGCTGACAGACCACT
>JAADDT010000086.1 GCA_013153765.1 Aquificota bacterium | reverse complement strand
GAAAAAGAAAGGGCAGACTACATAAGAAAGCTATGGATAACACTTGACTATAGACCTAAATTAATGATGAAGCTAAACTCTATTTTGGAGGAGAGAAAGATGCCTCTGTCTATAACTGACGAAATGCTTGAGAAAAATCCGTTCTTTCAGAAAGGCAAGCAGGAAGGCTTACAGGAAGGTTTACAAAAAGGCTTGCAGGAAGGATTGCAGAAAGGTTTACAAAAAGGCTTGCAGGAGGCAGTTTTTAGACTATACGAAAGTGGAAAAACACCTGAAGAAATTGCAAGTCTTTTAAAGATGTCCATACAAGAGGTTAACAGTTTTCTAAAAAATAGGAGTGAATAAAATGCCTCTGTCCATAACAGACGAAATGCTTGAGAAAAATCCGTTTTTCCAGAAAAGCAAACAGGAAGGCAGACAAGAAGGCTTGAAGGAAGGATTACAGAAGGGCTTACAAAAAGGCTTGCAGGAGGCGGTGGTTAAGCTGTATAAAAAAGGGAAAAGTTCTGAAGAAATATCAGAGCTTTTAGACATTCCACTAGATGAGGTAAAAAAACTTCTAAAATTGAAAGGGTAAAAATGCCTGATTGCCATAATTTTAAAAATTAGTTAGCAGTTTTTAAAAAATAGTTGGCAGAAAGATTAATTGTGATTGATAAAAATAAACGTTGATATAAATGATAAATTTGATTTTTATAAATTGGAAGACATTACTCAACAGATTTAATAAAATTGTTGACAAAAACGGACTGGTGTGTAATAATTTCTGACTTGTGAAACAATACGAACCGGAAAGAGGAGGATAATGAAAACGTATCACGTAAAGAAGAAAGACGTTAAAAGGGAATGGTATGTTATTGACGCTGAGGGTAAAAATTTAGGCAGGCTTGCCACTTTAATAGCAAACATACTGAGGGGAAAACATAAACCTTACTTCCAGCCTGACGTTGATGTTGGCGACTTTGTTATAGTGCTGAATGCGGACAAGATAACAACCACAGGTAAAAAGCTTACTGACAAGGAATACAAGTACCACACAAACAGACCGGGCGGTTTAAGGGTAAGGAGCTTACAATGGATGCTTGAACACAAGCCTGAAGAGGTTATAAGGCTTGCAGTTGAAAGGATGCTTCCTAAAAACAAACTCCAGAAAAGGTACATGAAAAGGCTGAAGGTTTACACCGGAAGTGAGCATAAACATCAGGCACAAAATCCTAAAAACCTTGAAGAGTTAAAACATCTTTGGAAAAACTTTTAGGAATTACGGAGGTATTAAGCTTTGGCGGAAATAGTAAAAATAGATCCTAAGGTTGCAAAGTACGGCACAGGCAGAAGAAAAGAGGCTGTGGCAAGGGTATGGATATTTCCCGGTGAAGGGAAGCTCTACGTAAAAAGTGCTTCCGGTAAGGAATGGGAAGGAAGGGAATACTTTGAAAGGGACATTCTGATAGAAAAAATAAACCGTCCGTTTGCGATAACAGACCTGCTTGGCAAGTTTGACGTTTACGCCACCGTTAAAGGTAGCGGAAAGCCTGCACAGGCGGAAGCCATAATGTACGGCATAGCAAAAGCACTGCTCCAGCACAATCCGGAACTGAGACCTACGCTGAAATCTGCCGGTCTGCTGACAAGGGACGCAAGGATAAAGGAAAGGAAGAAATATGCACAGATGGGAGCAAGGGCGAAATACAGGTGGTCCAAGCGTTAAACATTTTTTCAGGGAGTTTTTTCCTCCCTCTCCTGATTTAGGGGTATTAATGAAAGTATCTATCGTAGGGGCTTCCGGATATACAGGTATTGAGCTTATCAGGGGCTTACTTCCCTACGAAAACGTTGAGATAGTCCAGCTGGTTTCCCGCCAGTACGAAGGTCAAAAAATATCACAGGTTTTTCCACACCTTTCAAAAACGCGGTTTGAAGACCTTATTTTTGACGGCGATGTTGACGAAGGGGCAGGTGATACCTTTTTCCTCTGCCTTCCACACGAGCCTTCTGTGGAGCTGGTAAAAAGGCTTATTGACAGGGGAAAGAAGGTTATAGACCTGTCAGCCGCATACAGGATACATTCTACCTCAGCCTATCCGGAATACTACGGCTTTGAGCACTCTTATCCCGATTTGGTCGGAACTTCGGCGTACGGACTGCCTGAAATATTCAGGGAAAGGATAAAAAAGGCAAAGCTGGTGGCAAATCCGGGCTGTTATCCTACGGCAACGCTTTTGGCTGTTTATCCTGCGGTGAAGGAAGGGGTTTTATCCGAAGATACCATAACCGTTAACGCACTTTCGGGCATTTCCGGAGCAGGTAGGGGACTGAAACAGCAGTTCCACTATCCGGAGGCTTTCGGAAACGGGTACGCTTACTCAACGACCGGACACAGGCACACGCCTGAGATGGAAGACGTTATCAGAAGGTTTTCCGGAAAGGAAGTAAAAATAAGGTTCACACCGCACGTCATACCTGTCTCAAGGGGAATGCTGTCAACCGTCGTTTTTAAAACCAGCCTGAAAAGGGAGCATCTAATTGAGCTGTACAGACTGGAATACAGATACGAGCCGTTTATAAGGGTAAGGTCAAAACCGCCACAGATAAAGGACGTGGTAGGTTCAAACTTTTGCGACATTTACGTTGATTACGACGAAAGAACCGGAATGGGTGTTGTAATATCCGCCATAGACAATCTGGGAAAAGGGGCTTCTCTACAGGCTTTACAGAACTTTAACCTGATGGAAGGTATTCCGGAAAACAGATACCTTCTGGAACTTTCTTCCACTTCCATACTGTTTCCCTAATACTTTCAGGACGGAAAAAGGTGATAACGAAGGAAAGGGCTTTAAGTATAGTAAACGGTTTTAAGGACAGGAAAATACTGGTAATTGGAGACCTTATACTTGACAGGTATTTATGGGGGGACGTTGAAAGGATATCTCCCGAAGCTCCCGTGCCTGTGGTTGAGGTAAGGGAGGAGACCGTAAATCCGGGAGGGGCGTCAAACGTAGGGTGGAATATAGCCAGTTTAGGGGCTGAGACTTACATTGCAGGCGTTATCGGGGAAGACCACAACGGAGAGCTACTTGAAAACCTCCTTCGGGAAAAAAACATAATTCCGCTTACGGTGAAGGACCAAAACCGTCCTACCACGGAAAAAACCAGAATAATAGCGGTAAGTCAACAGCTTTTAAGGATAGACAGGGAAAGTAAAAACAGGCTTTCTCCGGAGGTTTCAAAAAGGCTTGTGGAAATGGTAAAACCTGTGGTGGACAGGGTTGACGCTATAGTGGTTTCCGATTACGGCAAGGGCGTTATTACAGCTGAGGTGATGGATTTTCTGAAAGGAAGCGGAAAGCCGGTGTTCGTTGATCCAAAACCTTCAAACTTTGGGCTTTACAAGGGAATTACAATAATGACGCCTAACAGGAAGGAGGCTTACCAGTGCGTTAAGGCTGACAGGGAGGAAGCGGTTGAGGAGGTGGGCAGGCGTATAATGGAAGAGCTTGGTATTGACACACTGCTTATAACACTCGGTAAGGAAGGTATGGCACTGTTTGAAGGGGACAGGGTAGTCCGGATACCTGCAAGGGCAAAAAAAGTGTTTGACGTGACCGGAGCAGGTGATACGGTTGTTGCAGTCCTGACGCTTGCCAGACTGTCCGGGGCAAACTGGCTTGAAGCCGCTTCACTGTCAAACTACGCCGCCGGCTACGTGGTCGGTGAGATAGGCACTGCCTCACTTACTCCCGATAGGCTGGTAGCACTCGTTCCAGAATGATATGATATTAAAATAAAACCTTGAGAGGTGGCTTATGCTGATAAAGTTCTTCATAAAGCCCCGTAAGGGGGTACTTGATCCTCAAGGAAGGGCGGTGGCGGAAAATTTAAGGTCTTTGGGGTTTTCCACCGTTAAGGACGTGAAGGTGGGCAAGTACATAGAGGTGTATGTTCAGGAAACGGACAGGGAAAAGGCAAAACAGATGGCTGTGGAAATGGCAAAAAAATCGCTGGTTAACGAGATAATAGAGGATTACGAATTTGAGATAGTGGAGGAACAGGGTTGAAGTTCGGTATTGCCGTCTATCCCGGTTCAAACTGTGATTACGACACTTACAGGGTAATAAGGGACGTTTTGAAGGAAGATGTGGAGCTTGTTGACTACAGGACACAAAAGCTTGAAGGTTTTGACTGTATGATACTGCCCGGAGGTTTTTCCTTCGGCGACTACCTGAGACCGGGTACTTTAGCCGCCCATACGCCTCTTACGGAAGCGGTTAAGGAGTTTGCAGACAGAGGAGGGCTGGTAGTAGGCATATGCAACGGCTTCCAGATACTTACGGAAGCACACCTCCTTCCCGGGGCGTTGATGCCGAACGAACACGGCAAGTTCGTATGTAAGCACCAGTATTTAAGGGTTGAAAACAGCGACACGCCGTTTACAAACCAGTGTGAGGAAGGGCAGGTATTAAAAATACCTATAGCACACCACGACGGTAATTACTTCGTTGACGAAGAGACCTTAAGGAAAATGGAGGACAACGGTCAGATAATACTTAGGTACTGTGATGAGTACGGAAACATTACTGAAGGGGCAAATCCAAACGGGTCTGTAAGCAACATAGCCGGCGTTTCAAACGAAAGGAAAAACGTTTTCGGTCTTATGCCCCATCCTGAAAGGGCTTCGGAAAACATTTTAGGCAGTGAAGACGGGCTTTACATACTCCAGTCCATACTTGAAAGCTACTGATTAAGGAGTTTGTCCAAAACCTGCTCAACCTGTTTTTCCTTTCCCGAACCTAAAAAGACCGCAACCACGTTTCCCTCTCCGTCCAGCACGTACGTCATAGGCGTACCGTAAACCTTAAAAGCCATCTGGTCTTTGTAATCGGCAATAAGCACCGGCAGGCTGAAGTTCCATTCCATCTTTTTTTCTTCTATAACCAGCAAATCCCTCGTTCCTATCACCACGGCGTAAAACTGCACCTTGTCCCTGTACTTTTCTGCCGTTTTTGACAGGGCTTTAAGTTCCTTCTCACAGCTGTGGCACAAAACCTGCCAGAAAACTAAAACGGCAGGCTTTCCCTTCAGGTCTGACACTTTTACTTTTTTGCCGTTTAGGTCTTCAAATTCCACTTCAGGAGCTTTCTTCCCGTAAGAAGGCTGGATTACAAACAGCACCGCAACAAGCAGTGGCAGTATTATATTTTTCATGTCCAATCTCCGAAAATTGTGTTATATACAATTATAAATATAACCTGAAAGGTGGCGTTATGGATATAAGAAGCCAGCTTGAAAGCTGGGAAGAAAAGTTCCTGCACCAAAAAGCCTGCAAAAGCAAAGAAGGGATAAGGGATAGACCGGAAAAGGAGTGTGAAATAAGGACGTCCTTCCAGAGGGACAGGGACAGGATACTCCATTCAAAAGCGTTCAGAAGACTAAAGCACAAAACACAGGTTTTCCTGTCGCCGGAAGGGGACCACTACAGAACCAGAATGACGCACACACTTGAGGTTGCCCAGATTTCCCGCACGATTGCAAGGGCTTTAAGGCTGAACGAAGACCTTGCGGAGGCTATAGCACTGGGACACGACCTTGGGCATACACCTTTTGGACACGCAGGTGAGTTTATACTGAAGGAAGGGGCATCTTACCACCACGCCAGACAGAGCTTAAGGGTTGTGGAAAAACTGGCAAACGACGGCAGGGGGCTTAACCTTACCAGACAGGTTAAGGACGGCATACTGAAGCACAGCAAGGGAAACTCACCTCTCATAGCAGAAGGGAACATGCCACAGACATTGGAAGGGGAGATAGTAAGGATAGCGGACAAGATAGCTTACATAAACCACGACCTTGAGGATGCGGTAAGGGCAAAACTGGTTGACGAAAGGAACATTCCAAAGGAGATAAGGGACGTTTTGGGGAACACAAAGTCAGAAAGGATAACAACTCTCGTTTCCAGCATAATCCACTCCACTGTTGAAGACGGCTACAAGCACATAGTTATGGAGGAAAAGGTTTACGAAGCGATGTACAGCCTTAGGCAGTGGTTGTTTGAAAACGTCTATCTGGCAAAGCCTGTGGTGGAGGAGCTTGAAAAGGGAAAGGGTATCATAAAAGCCCTGTTTGAGTACTACCTTGACCATTACGAGGAAATTCCTTACTACAACAGGTACAGGGAGTTGTGGGGGGAATACGAGCCTAAACAGGCGGCGGTTGATTACGTGGCAGGAATGACAGACAGGTTTGCCCTCCGCACTTACGAAAGGATTTTCATACCGAAAAGCTGGTACGTTATTTAGTTCCTGTAGGCTTTCAGCCAGTAGTGGACTGTCTGCACCTTAACGTTTAGCTTCCTTGCTATCTGGCTTAAGGTGTAGCCTTCCTTATACATGGCTACCGCCTCTTTTTTTATCCTATCCGGATACCTTTGCCGTTTCCTGTTCAAGGAAAAGCGGGAGAAACAGTCCTTACATAGGTAAGTCTGCTTTCCCTTCACCTTGCCGTTTTTTATGCATCTTGTAGAGCCACAGTTTGGACATTTTATCTCTTTTTTTTCAGGCATTCTCCGAGTGTCCCCTCTTTTTTAAATTTTATCTGTCCTTCCTCTCTCCCTTATGTTTCCAATTAATTTACCTTATTAAGATATTATTAGAAATAGATTTTCAAAAGTTGATGATTGTATTTCAATAATTTGCCGGCTTTCAAAATGTAGGGATAGGATTTGATAAGGGATAGGGGGAAGGTTTATAATAGCTAAAAATCTTTTTTGAGGTGTCCGGTTGAAAATCAGAATAGGTACGAGAAAAAGCAAGCTTGCCCTCTGGCAGGCAAATTACATAGCAGACCTGCTGAAAAAACATTATCCCGAGCTACAGGTGGAGCTGGTAAAGATAACCACCAAGGGAGACAAAATACTTGACGTTCCGCTTGCAAAGGTCGGGGGCAAGGGACTTTTTGTCAAAGAGATAGAAGACGCAATGTTAAGGAACGAGATAGACATTGCCGTACACTCCCTAAAGGACGTGCCCACGTACTTTCCTGAAGGTCTGGGACTGGTAGCAATAACAGAAAGGGAAGACCCGAGGGACGCTTTCCTTTCCACAAAGTACTCCTCCCTTGAGGAGATGCCTGAAGGGGCTGTGCTCGGCACAAGCTCCCTCCGTAGAAAAGCTCAAGTGATGCTTAAAAGGAAGGACATACTGATTAAAGACCTGCGGGGGAACGTGGACACCAGAATAAGGAAGCTGGAGGAGGGGCAGTACGACGGCATAATCCTTGCCTATGCAGGACTGAAAAGGCTCGGTCTGGAGGACAGGGCAAGGGAGGTTTTTGATCCTTACTACATGATACCTGCCGTGGCACAGGGCTTCCTTGGTATAGAGGCAAGGCTTGACGACGAGGAGACCATAAGGATAGTGTCCGTCCTTAACCACCGTGAAAGTGAGATAAGGGCAAAGGGAGAAAGGGCTTTCCTTAAAAGGCTGGAAGGGGGCTGTCAGGTTCCGCTTGCCGCTTACAGTGAGGTGGAAGGGGACACCATAACTATAACCGGCTTTGTTTCTGACCTTGAGGGCAGACGGGTTTTCAGGGATACGGTAAAGGGAAGTGTGGAAAATCCGGAAGGTTTAGGTGAAAAGCTGGCTGAAAAACTCCTTGACATGGGGGCAAGGGAAGTACTTGAGGAGATATACGGAGAGG
>JAADDT010000030.1 GCA_013153765.1 Aquificota bacterium | reverse complement strand
TTTACAGCCATCGCAAGGGAGTTTATGGAGCTGTTTAACGAAGGAGGAAGTCTCCTTACGCTGTCCTATTACGGGGCAGAAAAGGTCGTTTACAACTACAACGTTATGGGGGTGGCTAAAGCCGCCTTGGAGGCTTCCGTAAAGTATCTGGCAAGGGATTTGGGTAATCTGAAGGCTCTGCGGGTTAACGCAATTTCTGCAGGTCCCATAAAAACGCTTGCCGCTTCCGGAATTGCACAGTTTGGGGAACTGCAGAGGATAGCGGCTGAAAGGTCTCCGTTGAAAAGGACTGTAAGTATAGAAGAGGTGGGGAATGCCGCCGTTTTCCTGTGTAGCGACCTTGCTTCAGGCATAACTGGGGAAATATTGTATGTTGATGCGGGCTACAACATTATTGGAATGTAAGGGGACGGTATGAAGATAACGGTTAACGGTGAGGAAAGGGAAGTAAAGGAAGGAACGACCATTAAGGAGCTTGTTGACCAGCTTGGTATAAAAGCTCCAAACTACGCCGTGGCAGTGGGTATGGAGGTAATACCTAAAAGCGAGTACGAAACTTACAGGTTGAAGGAAGGGGACAGGGTGGAGATAGTAACCTTCGTCGGCGGAGGTTAATCTTTTCCCGTATCCTCAGACGAGACTGTGATAATGGTTTTCACGTTTCCGCGGGGATTCCAGTCTCCTATTACCTCAAGGAAGTGGGGCTGTAAAAGGTCGTAAAGGTCGGAAAATATCTTGTTTGTAGCTTCCTCGTGGGATATATAACGGTTTCTATACTGGTTCAGATAAAGCTTTAGGGACTTTAACTCAACTATGTAGTCCTTTGGGATATACTTTATTTTTATGGTGGCAAAGTCCGGATAACCGGAACGGGGACAGAGGCAGGTAAATTCGGGAAAGGTAATGTCAACCGTGTACTTCCTTTCCGGCGTAGGATTGGGCCACCTTTCAAGCTTTGCTTCCTTTATTTCCTTTTCTCCGTATTTTAACTCTCCCATCTATACCTCTCTGTTTATAATATACTGGGCTATCTGCTGTAGTATTTGAGGGCGTTTTAATATTTTAATCTGTTCTATGGCGTTCTCAACATACTCCCTTGCCACCTGTCTGGACTTTTCAATGCCGTAAACGGCAGGGTAAGTAAGCTTGTTTTTCTCCCTGTCCTTTCTGGTTTTTTTACCTAACTTCTTTTCGTCTCCTATCTCGTCAAGAATGTCGTCCTGTATCTGGAAGGCAAGACCTATGTAAAGTCCGTAATTTCCAAGGGCGTTCACTTCCTCCTCACTTCCGCCTGCCAGCACTCCTCCTATCTGACAGCAGGACTGGATAAACCTGGCTGTTTTGTGGGTGTGTATGAACTGTATGTCGTCAAAGGAGTTTTCCTTTTCGTGGAGTATGTCCGCCGCCTGACCTGCCACCATGCCGTATATTCCTGTCCCGTGGGCAAGCAGGTTTATAACCTTTACCAGCTTTTCCGGTGGGACGGTTCTATTGCTTGATATTAACTCAAACGCATACGACTGTAAGCCGTCTCCCGATAGTATGGCTATAGCCTCTCCGTAAACCACGTGGCAGGTAGGTTTGCCTCTTCGTAAATCGTCGTCGTCCATAGCAGGCAGGTCGTCGTGTATGAGGGAGTAGGTGTGGACGAACTCACAGGCAACCGCAATGTCAGTAATGCTGTCAGTGTTTTCCATGCCTAAAGCCTTTGCACTTTCAAGAACCAGAATAGGTCTTATCCTTTTACCACCTGCCATAAGGGAGTAAGCCATAGCTTCAAATAGCTTTTCAGGAATGCCTGAAGGTATGTGTTCCCTTATTTTGGTGTTGATAAATTCCGCCTGCTTTTTTAAATAACTGCCTATCTCCATAATCCACCGCTTTAAAATATGTCCTCAATAACATTTTTCAAATGTCTTATCTGACCGCCTTCAATGGCTATCAGGTCAAACCTTATACCTGCTTTGTTCAGGTTTTTCATTGATATGTATCTATACGCTGTGGATACGAGTTTTTTTACCTTCTGCCTGTTTACCGTCTCTTCTGGAGAGCCGAAATTACCGTTTTTCCTGTACCTGACCTCAACGAAAACCAGCGTGTCTCCGTCCTCCGCAATAATGTCTATTTCTCCCTGCCTTGTCCTGAAGTTCCTGTCCAGAATACGGTAGCCGGCTTTTTTTAGAATTTCTACCGCCTTATCCTCAAACAGTTTTCCCTTTTCATAACTTTTCATAAAAAAGATTATACCAGTTATAATATTTGCTAAACAAAACCTGCAGGAGAGACCTATGATAAAAAGGTACACACTTGAGCGTATGGGGAACGTGTGGAGCGAGCAGAACAAATTCCAGAAGTGGCTTGATGTTGAGATAGCCGTCTGTAAGGCGTGGAACAGGCTGGGAAAGATACCTGACGAGGCTTTGAAGGAGATAGAGGAAAAAACGCACATAGACGAGAAGGTGGTTGAAAGGATACACCAGCTTGACGCCATTTACAATCACGATGTTCTGGCGTTTGTCACCGCCATAGCGGAGCAGGTGGGGGAAAACGGCAGGTACATACACCTTGGCATTACCTCTTCCGATGTGATTGATACCGCACTTGGACTGCTTATGAGGGAGGCGATAGACATACTTCTGCAGGATATAGACCTTCTCCTTCCGGTTCTTATGGAAAACGCATTTAAGTATAAAAAAACCGTTATGATGGGCAGGACGCACGGCGTCCACGCAGAGCCTATGGTTTTCGGTCTGAAGTTTGCACTGTGGTACGAGGAGATGAAAAGGAACAGGGAAAGGCTTGAAAGGGCAAGGGAGACCGTGTCTGTAGGTGCCATATCCGGAGCGGTAGGAACTTACTCAAACATTCCGCCTGAAGTGGAAAAGTACGCTTTGGAGGAGCTTGGTTTAAAACCTGAACCTGTTTCCAATCAGGTAGTCCAGAGGGACAGGCACGCCGAGTTTATGACCGCAATGGCAATTACCGCATCAACACTTGAAAAGATAGCGGTGGAGATAAGACACCTGCAGAGGACGGAAGTCCTTGAGGCACAGGAGCCGTTTAAGAAGGGACAGAGGGGTTCTTCAGCCATGCCACACAAGAAAAATCCTATTACCTGCGAAAGGATTACAGGTCTTGCCCGTGTAATAAGAGTAAACTCAATACCGGCTATGGAAAACATAGCCCTCTGGCACGAAAGGGACATATCACACTCTTCGGTGGAAAGGGTTGTTCTGCCGGACAGTGCCATAGCCCTTGACTACATACTCCACCTTACGAAAAAAGTGCTGGAAGGTCTGGTCGTTTATCCGGAGAACATGAAAAGGAACATGGATTTGTCTAAAGGACTGTTTTTCTCCTCAAAGGTGCTGGTTGCACTGGTTGAGAAGGGACTTTCAAGGGACGAGGCTTACGACATAGTCCAGAGGAACGCAATGAAGTCATGGGACACTCCCGGCTTAATGTTTAAGGACGCCCTGCTTCAGGATAAGGAAGTGATGGAAAGGCTTACACCTGCAGAAATAGAAAAAATATTTGACATTAATGCCTTTTTGAAAAACGTCCCTTATATTTATAAAAGGGTATTTGGAAAGTATTAGGGGGATTGATGAAGGCTTTAGCTGGCAGTCTGGCAGGACTGCTTATTTTCAGCCTGTCTTACGGAGAGACTGTAAGACCTGTCGTTCTGGATTTGTACAGGAACACCGCATTCCTAATACAGGAAGGTAGTTTTAAGCTTGACAGGAACACCTCTACAGTTTTAAACCTGCCCTCTTTTACAGACCTGCAGAACACAGCTTTTTTCCTTAAACCTGAAGAATGTATCCTTACGCAGGTATTGGAACTGCCCGTTCCGGAAAAGGATACGGCTGTGGAAAGGCTGGAAGAAAGGATAAAGGGGATAGAAAGCCGTCTAAAGGCGGTGGAAAAGGAAATTTTCCTGCTTGAAAAGGTATCTCTGAAGGGGGAGGAAGGCGTTTTTTCCTTTTTAGGCAGGTTTTCCCAATACTATTCAAAAAAGGTTATAGAGAAAAAAGAGCTTGAAGAAAAACTAAAAAAACTGAAAGAAGAGCTGGAAAAAACGCGGAAGGCAAAGGGAAAAAGCTACAGACTGTCCGTAAACTGTCCGTCTCCCGTTTACGGCAGTATGACCGTCCTGTCCAAAGTCCCTGCAAAGGCAGACCAGAAATACATACTGTCCGCTGACAGCCTTAACGGAAAACTCACCATAACAAGCAGGGTTTACGTTAGCCAGCAGACGGGAACAGACCTGAAAAACATTACCGTCAGGTATCACTCTTACCACAAAACTGGAAGGCTTGAGCCTCCGCCTCCCTATACTCCTCGCCCAATACTGAAATCCCCGCCCATTGCTCCGATGGAAAGGGGAAAAAGGCAGGAGGTTTCATACGTGGAAACGCCGGTAAAGGTTTACTTTCAGGTTGACGGTGTAAACCTGCCTGACGGGAAGGAAGCCGTTCTTACGGTTGTGAAGGATACCTATCCTGCCAGTTTTTCCGTTTTTATAGACGGCTACGGGACTATAACGCCGTTTATGAAGGCGACCTTCAAGCCGGACAGGTACTATCCTTCCTCCTTTAAAGGTGAGTACTACATAGACGGCGTTTTTGCAGGAAAGGGAAGGTTCCCTTCCGTTGAGAAAGGAAAGGAAAATACGCTTTACTTCGGTGAGGACATTTTTGTTTCCGTCTCAAAGGAAAAGATAAAGGACTTTACGGAAGAGACCTTTTTCGGCAAACTGGAGACGAAAAAAGAGTGGAAGTACACCATAACCAACAGGCACAAAAAGCAGATGAAGATCACCGTTGCGGACAAACTGCCGGTTTCAACAAGCGAAAAGGTAAAAGTAAAGCCCTTTTCAAGCCTGAAGTGGAAAAGGATAGACGAAAAGGGAATTGTATACTGGGAATTTACCTTAAGCCCTGCGGAGACGAAAACCTTCAACTTCGGCTATACCGTAATCAGGGAAAAATAAAATGTTTTGAAAATGTTTAAAACTGGGAAATAATATATTGTTATGGAAAAAAGCGGTGGCGGAGTAGAAAAGGTGAAAAAATACTACATAAGGACTTTCGGCTGTCAGATGAACGTTAACGACAGCCAGAAAATAGCAGGCATACTGAAAAGTTTAGGGTACGAGCCTGCTAACCACTGGCAGGAGGCAGACCTTATTCTGGTCAATACCTGTTCCGTAAGGGAAAAGCCAGACCAGAAGGTTCTGTCCGCACTTGGGGAATTTAAAAAGGTAAAAAACAAAAATCCCGATGCGGTAATAGGTGTTTGTGGCTGTTTAGCCCAGAGGGCAGGGTACGAGCTTCTCCAGAAAGCTCCTTTTGTTGATATGGTTTTCGGGACTACAAACATACACAACCTTCCCCAGCTTTTGAAGGAGGCGGAAAGGGGAAACAAGGCTGTTGAAATAATAGAAGAAATAGACGAAAGGGAAACGGAACTGGACAGGTATCCTACCGTAAGGGACAACAAATATACAGCTTACATCACCGTAATAAGAGGCTGTGATAAAAGGTGTACCTACTGTATAGTCCCTTATACCAGAGGTAAGGAAAGGAGCAGAAGGATAGGGGAAATACTGCAGGAAGTCCAGTGGTTAGTGGAAGACGGGGTTAAGGAAATACACCTTATAGGTCAAAACGTTACAGCCTACGGCAAGGACTTGGGAGACGTGAAGTTTTACCAACTGCTTTACGCCGTTTCACAGGTTGAAGGTGTGGAAAGGATAAGGTTCACAACAGGACATCCTAAAGACCTTGACGAGGACACTATAAAAGCTATGGCTGAAATACCGCAGGTATGCGAATACCTCCACCTGCCCATACAGGCAGGCTCGGACAGGATACTTAAGGCTATGGACAGGGGATATACGCAAAAAGAGTATCTGGAAAAGATAGAACTGCTGAAAAAGTACATACCTGACATAGCCCTTTCAACGGATATCATCGTCGGTTTTCCCGGCGAAACCTATCAGGACTATCTGGAAACGATAAAGGTGCTGAAAGAGGTTGAATACGATCAGGTTTTCGCCTTCAAGTATTCTCCAAGACCGGGAACGCCTGCGGCAGAACTGTCCCAGACGGAGGACGGAGAGACCGTAAGCAGGTGGCTTTCGGACTTGATAAACCTGCAGAAAGAAATTACATTTAAGAAAAATAAGGAATACCAAGACAAAACTGTGGAAGTCCTTGTTGAAGAAGAAAAGGAAGGAAAGTTTGTAGGAAGAACAAGGACAAATAAGCTTGTCCACATTGACAGCGGGCATAATTTATTAGGAGAAATCGTTAAGGTAAAAATAAACAGGGTAAATAGGTTTTCCCTTGAGGGAGAAGCTGTAAAAGTAATAAGTGAGGAGGCTCAATTATGGTAGAGATGCAGGTGCAGGGCATAACGCTTGATCCGATGACAAATATGCCCATCGTTGTCCTGAAAGGAAAGGATACGAACCACGTGCTTCCCATCTGGATAGGGGTTTTTGAGGCAAACGCCATAGCCATGCAGTTAGAGGGAATTACCAGACCAAGACCTATGACACACGACCTTCTGACCAACATAATCACAGCCTTAAACGGGATAGTGGAATACATACACATTAACGACCTGAAGGACAACACCTACTACGCAGAAATCTCCATCAAAACAGACCGTAAGCAGGTTAAGGTTGACTCAAGACCAAGTGATGCTATTAATCTGGCTTTAAGGAGTGGAGCTCCAATCTTCGTGTCTGAAGAGGTGCTTGAAAAATCCCAGATGGAGTCCCACCATCAGGACGGTAAGGAAGAAGACCTGAAGGACTGGCTTGAGTCCATAAAACCGGAAGACTTCGGCAGGTCTAGTATTTAAGGGCAATTGCCCCCCACGTTAAACCGCCGCCGAAGGCGGTGAGAAGAAGGTTGTCCCCTTCTTTGAACAGACCTTCTTTATGTGCCTCGTACATGGCTATCGGTATTGAGGCGGCACTGGTGTTGCCGTACCTGTGTATGTTGCTGAAAACCTTCTCATCAGGCAGTTCCATTCTTTCAGCCAGAGCGTTTATTATCCTTATGTTAGCCTGATGTGGAATTACCAGAGAGATATCGGACAGCTCCAGACCTGCCTGATGGAGTGCCTTTCTGCAGGCGGTTTCCATAGATTTTATCGCAAGCTTGAATGTTTCCCTGCCCCTCATACGGAGTTTTTCCCCTACAGGACAGTAAAGGGAGCCCCAGTGTGAACCGTCTGACTTCATAACGGCAGAAAGTATTCCGCTGTCCCCTTCCGTGGCTGAAAGGACTACTGCCCCAGCCCCGTCCCCGAATATTACCGCCGTTGACCTGTCGTTCCAGTCTATTATTTTTGAAAAAACCTCAGCCCCCACCACCAGCACATTTTTAAACTGTCCTGAGGTGATGAACGAGTTTGCTGTTGTAAGACCGTAAATAAAGCCGCTACAGGCGGCGGATATGTCAAAAGCCATCGGCTTTGCACATCCCAGTTTGTCAGCTAAAAAACAGGCTGTAGATGGAAATGCCATATCCGGTGTGGAGGTGGCAACTATGACACAGTCTATATCCTTCGGGGTAAGACCTGCGTTTTTTATCGCCTCCTGCGACGCAGGTAAGGCAAGGTCGCTTGCCTTCTCCCACTCCTCAGCAATTCTCCTTTCCTTAATCCCCGTTCTGGTTGTTATCCATTCGTCAGTCGTGTCAAGTACCTTTTCAAGGTCGTGGTTTGTAAGTACTCTCGGCGGGACGTACATTCCTATTCCGGTAATTTTAGCTTTCATACCTAATCCCTTAAAGCTGTTGGTAA
>JAADDT010000059.1 GCA_013153765.1 Aquificota bacterium | reverse complement strand
GTTCAATGCACAGGAACACCTTTATCCAGTCCCAGAAAGTACTCCTTCCCACACTCCAGATGAAAAAACGCCCTGACGTGCTTTTTGCAGGGCAGATAACAGGTGTGGAAGGATACGTGGCATCTGCCGCCACAGGTATTTTGGCAGGCATAAACGTGGTAAGGATGCTTCAGGGAAAAGAGCCGGTAGTTCCACCTCCCACAACCATGCTTGGTGGTCTGGTAAGGTACATTACCGAGCCGAAGGAAGAACTCCAACCTATGAACCCGAACTTTGCCCTTTTACCTCCTGCCGAAAAGAAAATAAAAGACAGGAGAAAAAGGAAGGAAGTAAAGGCAGAAAGGGCTTTAAAGGATATGGAGGAGTTTGCTAAAAGATGGAAGGATTAGAACAGCTGATAATAGCTTCAGCCCATTTATTGAGACAACCTCAGCTGGTGGAGGAGCTTATAGAGTATCAAAAAGAAATACACAGGAAGGTTGACAGGGAGGTTTCGGCTGAAGAAGGTCTTGCCTGTGGTAAAGGATGTACACACTGTTGCTACGGCTGGCTGGTGAAGATGACCGTGCCGGAAGCTTTGTATATGTTAAGGGAGCTTAACAGTCTTCCTGAAAGGAAAAGGGAAAAGCTGGCGGAAAAGCTTGAAAGGTACGCTTTGGTGGAAGATTACACAAACGTTCCCTGTCCTATGCTTGAAGGGGAGCTGTGTGCCGTTTACCCTGCCCGTCCCTACATATGCAGGACATACACCTCCTACGACAGGAAAGCCTGTGAAAATGGGGAAAAGATAAGGTTTCCCGAATTTGTTGAGGAAATAACCAAAAAGGTAAAAGTTCCGATGGAGGAGACTGTGGAGCCTCCCTTTGACGTGCTTTTTAAAACCAGACTGCCCATTACGGCGATCAATTACGACTGGCAAAAGGGCAGGTTTTTCCTGAACCTTGCCTCAACAGTAAGGATAATCCCGATGCGGGAAGGGGTGGTTGTTGAACCACTTGAGTATGCAAAAAAGTACCTCCAGATGTGAGATGTTATAATTTTAGGTGAAAAAAAACAAAGGGGGTGTGCTGAATGCCTACGATAGCTAAAAACGAGGAAGAGCTGAAAAGTATCGTCCACTCTGCGGTTAGCTGTGATGGTGACAGTATAACCATCACCGATGAGAAAAAACTGAGGGAAATGGTAATTGACGACCTTGTTTATACCGCCGTCTTCGGAGATACAGAAGAAATAAGGGAGATGGCGAAAAAGGTAATAAGGAAGATTGCCAACGAGTTTGGTGCTGTCCCTTCTTCAATCCACGACTTTTACATGGCTATGGGCAGGGGAGAAGTTGACGGCATTACCACACCTGCGGTGAACATCAGGGGAATGACCTACGACGTGGCAAGGCAGATGTTCAAAGTGGCAAACGAACACGACGTAGGGGCGATGATATTTGAGATTGCAAAATCGGAAATAGGCTATACGGATCAAAGACCCTCCGAGTACGCCGCTTGCGTGCTGGCGGCGGCTGTGAAGGAAGGCTACAAAGGTCCCGTATTTATACAGGGAGATCACTTCCAGTTTAACCAGAAAAAGTATAAGGAAAACCCTGAAAAGGAGCTTGAGGCTATAAAGAGCCTTACAGAAGAGGCGATAAAAGCCGGCTTTTACAACATAGACATAGACCCTTCCACGCTGGTTGACTACTCAAAACCCACCCTGAAGGAACAGCAGTACCACAATTACGTGTGTACGGCACAGATGACAAAGTTCATAAGGGAGATAGAGCCTGAAGGTATTACCACCTCAATAGGGGCTGAAATAGGACATATAGGCGGGAAAAACTCAACTGTAGAAGAGTTTGAGGCTTTTATGGAAGGTTATCTGGAGGAACTTCCTAAAGGCACGGAAGGTATATCAAAAATATCCGTCCAGACAGGTACGGAACACGGGGGAGTGCCGTTGCCTGACGGCAGTATAGCACAGGTAAAGCTTGACTTTGATGTGTTGAGGGACATAGGTAAGGTGGCAAGGGAAAAGTACGGTCTGGGCGGTACGGTCCAGCACGGGGCGTCAACCCTTCCTGAGGAGCTTTTTGATAAGTTCCCAAAGAGCAACTGCTGTGAAATACACCTTGCCACAGGCTTCCAAAACATTATGTACGACCTGATACCTGAGGACTTCAGGGAAAAAATATACAGCTGGCTTAAGGAAAACCTGAAGGACGAATGGAAGGAAGGCTGGACGGAAGAGCAGTTCATATACAAAACGAGGAAAAAGGGATTTGGACCGTTCAAGTACGAATGGTGGACTTTAGACAAACAGCACAAGGACAGGATACTTCAGGCACTTTACGAAAAGTTTAAATTCCTGTTTGAAAAGCTTAACGCCTTCAACACCAAAGGACTTGTGGAAAAGTACGTAAAACCGGTAAAACTCCCTTACGGAGCTTTAAGAAAGGAACGGTAAAAATGTCCGACCTTGAAAGGCAGGTTTCAGCCCTGAGGGAGGTTTACAGGGAGATAGGGAAAGCCGGTTCAAAAATACTACCTGTGGTGGTGGGGAAGTTCGCCCTTACCGTATATACCCAAGGGCTGTACCCTGCACCTACCATCTCCCTGTTGTTTCCGGACGTTAACCTACTGAAGCAGGTTTTAAGCGGACTTGGATACTCTAACATGGGCAACTTTTGGGAAAGGGACGGCGTTGTTTTTGAGATAAGCAACGACTACCACATCATACCTTCTGCCACGTTCAATCAGGTTCAGGTGGAGGACTTTACCATAAACGTCGTATCGGTTGAAGACCTGCTTGTTGACATGATGAACCAGTGTGTTGCCGGAGACCAAGTGGTATGCGACCTGATAGAGATGGTTCTCAGGTCTTACCTGCCTTACATAGACTTCCACCAGATTTATAAAAACTCAAAAAGCAAGCAGGCTGTAGCAAAGTTTAAACAGCTTAAAAACCGGTTAACAAACTGAAAGGGGGACTGGAAATGGCAAAGTTAGGAATAGACCTTAACAGGTTTATACTTGAGGAGGAAAGGAAACACCCGAAGGCTACAGGTTCCCTGTCCATAGCCCTTATGGCTGTGGAAGGGGCGGCAAAAATAATAGCTTCACACGTGAGAATGGCAGGTCTTGTTGATGTTTTGGGGAAGGCAGGAAAGGTAAACGTGCAGGGGGAAGAAGTCCAAAAACTGGACGAGCTGTCAAACGAGATAATGGTAAAACACCTGTCCGACAGCGGGCAGTTTTACGCCCTTGCATCTGAAGAGATGGAAGAGCCTGTCTTTCCCGAACAGGGGAAGGACGCCCAGTACGTTATAGCCTTTGACCCACTTGACGGTTCTTCAAACATAGATGTTAACGTCAGCATAGGCACAATATTTTCCATACACAGGCGGATAAACGGCGGTGTGGAGGACTTTCTACAGGAAGGGAAAAAACAGGTTGCGGCAGGATACATCATATACGGCTCCTCAACCATGTTCGTCCTTTCCACCGGAAACGGTGTTAACGGCTTCACACTTGACCCTTCCGTCGGTATGTTTTTACTGTCCCATCCTGACATGAAAATTCCACAGAAGGGAAAAATATACTCAATAAACGAGGCAAACGCCAAAAAGTGGACACAGCCCGGACTGGTTGAATACATAGACAGGCTTAAGGAAGAGGGATATACCGCCAGATACATAGGCTCTATGGTTGCGGACGTCCACAGAACGCTCATAAAGGGGGGCATTTTCGGTTATCCGGCGGACAGGAAAAACACAAGCGGTAAGTTAAGGCTTTTATACGAGGCGTCTCCTATGGCTTTCCTCGTTGAGCAGGCAGGCGGTAAGGCTACGGACGGAAATAGGGACATTTTAGATATAAAACCTACAGACCTGCACCAGAGGACGCCGGTATTTTTAGGAAGTCCAAAGGAGATAGACCAGCTGTTAGAGTTTATAAAATGAACTACATAGCCGTTATGGTTGGCGGGGCGATGGGAGCTTTGCTCCGCTACATCGTTTCCACAGCCGTGAACAAGTATGCAGGTTTGACCTTTCCTTTAGGCACGCTTGTGGTAAACACGGTAGGTTCGTTTCTCCTCGTTTTCTTTACCGTCCTGACTGTGGAAAAGCTTGCCGTTGACCCGTTGTGGAGGCTTTTTTTCGCCGTAGGTTTTTTGGGAGCTTTCACGACCTTTTCCACATTTTCTTACGAAACGATAGCCCTTTTTCAGGACGGGGAATATATTAAAGCTGTGGCTAACGTGGTTTTAAACAACCTGCTTTCCCTGTCCGCAGGCGTGATGGGGCTTGTGATGGCAAGGGCGTTAATGTGAGGTGAAAGATGAAGATAGAAGGTGAGGCTTACCTTTTAAGGATATTTTTAGGGGAAGACGACCGTGTTGACGGGAAGCCGGCTTACAAAAAGATAGTGGAGGTTCTGCGGGAAAAAGATATTGCAGGGGCTACCGTCCTGAGGGGAATACTGGGATACGGGGCTTCAAGCCGTATCCATTCTGCCGGACTGCTTACCCTTTCTTCAGACCTGCCGATAGTAATTGAGGCTGTTGATACCGTTGAAAAGATAGAAAAGGTAATTCCATACATAAAGGGCTACATAAAACAGGGACTTATAACCCTGGAAAAGGTCAAGGTCCTAAAATACCCTTAAGGAAGGCAGGTATGTATAGTTTTCTAACAGTTCTGCTTCTGGTTGCTGGTCTGCTTACCGGCGGGGACGGTCTTGAAAAGGAAATAAAGGAAGCTGTCCGGTATATAGACAAAAAGATAGTGGAAGCTCCCATACCGGAAAACAGGGAAGACCTTTTATACATACGGGCTTTAAAGGACGTGAGGGCTTTCCTGACTGGAGAACACAGGGACGGGGAAAGGGCTTTAAAGGCACTGTTTTACATAAAAAAGTATTCTGAAAAAAGGAACTACAAGGTATTTCCCGAGGACAAAATAAAACAGATTAAACTGCTGATAGAGGCTTTGATAAGGAACGATACTGTGGCTAAATTATCAGCATCGCATCACCGTAGCTGAAAAACCTGTACCTTTCCCTTACAGCCGTCCTGTAAGCTTCTAAAATCATATCCCTTGAGGCAAAGGCGGAAACAAGCAGTAAAAGTGTGGATTTTGGTAAGTGGAAGTTCGTTATAAGGCTGTCAACCACCTGAAAGCGGAAAGGGGGATATATGAACAAACTGCTGAAGCCTTCCCTTTCACCTGTAATGGCGTAGGTCTCCAGCGTCCTGACCACCGTTGTTCCGACGGCAAAAACCCTTTTACCTTTTTCCTTTGTCTGCTGTATGGCACGGACGGTTTTTTCAGGTATGTGGTAGTATTCCTCGTGTATCCGGTGTTTTGTAAAATCCTCCTCCGAAACGGGCTTAAAGGTGCCCAGTCCAACGTGTAAGGTGATGAACTCAACATTCACGCCCTTTTCCCTTATCTCCTCCAAAAGCCTCCTGGTAAAGTGCAGTCCTGCGGTAGGTGAGGCTACCGCACCTTCCTTCCTTGCAAATACCGTCTGGTATTCCTCCCTGTCCTTTTCCTCACTTTCCCTTTCTATGTAAGGAGGAAGTGGCACCTGCCCGTACTTTTCTATCAGGGCTTGAATGTCGTTCCCTTTAAGACGGATAAGGGCTGTTCCGTTTTCCCTTTTCTCAACCAGCTCTCCTTTAAAACCCTTACCGAATATTACCTCCTGTCCCTCTTTCAGCCTTTTAAGGTTCTTTACCAGAGCCTCCCACAGGTCCTTATCTACCTGACGGAGGAGGAAAACCTCAACTTTAGCACCTGTCTCCTTCCTGCCCTTCAGTCTTGCAGGTATTACCTTAGTGTCGTTCAGCACCAGCGTGTCTCCTTCCTGAAGGTACTGGACAATATCCCTGAAGGTCTTGTGCTCTATACTGCCTTTTTTTCTGTCCAGCACCATAAGGCGACAGCTGTCCCTCGGCTCTATAGGATATCTGGCTATCAACTCTTTAGGTAGCCGGTAATCAAAGTCAGACAAAGTGTACTTCATTTTGAAAGCTTTGAAAGGAGCATAAAAAATAGTGAAAGCACGACGCTTATCAGTATGGAAGTTGTAATCGGGAAGTAAAAAACAAAATTGTCCCTTTTTATGTAGATGTCTCCGGGCAGTCTGCCCAGTCCGAAGGGCAGTTTCTCAAAAAAGGTAAAAAGCAGACCTATAAACATTATGAGCAGTCCTATAAAAATCAGCGTCTTTCCTATACTTTCCATCTCCTATCCCTTTTTTAGTTTTTCCTTCAGTTTTTTTGTGGCTGTAAGAACGTCTTCGGCGGAAAACACTGCCGATACAACAGCCACGTTTTTACAGCCAGTTTCTATTACCCGGTCTATATTGGACAGGTTAATACCGCCTATAGCCACTACCGGCTGAATAGATAATTTAACAGCTTCCTTCAGCATTTCAATACCGCTTACGGTGGCATCTTCCTTAGTTCCGGTGGGAAACACACTGCCAAAGCCTATGTAATCCACAGGCAGACCGTTTGCTTCCCTTACCTGACTGAGGTTTTTCGTTGACAGTCCCACTATCCTTTCCCAGCCGACAATCCTCCTTACCGCCTCAACCGGCAGGTCTTCCTGTCCGACGTGGACGCCGTCAGAGTTTACGGCAACAGCCAGATCAACCCTGTCGTTAACGATGAAAGGAACGCCTTTTTCCCTGCACAGCTTCCTTAACGCGTTTGCTTCCCTGTACATTTGCTTGGCGGTCTTGTTCTTAGCCCTGTACTGGACGGCGGTTGCACCACCTTCCAGAGCAAGGCGTACCTTCTCAACCAGACCTTTTTCCAGCGTAAGGTTTTCGTCCGTAATTATGTAAAGGGACAAATCCATACCGTTTCCCTTACGTTTTTTATTTAGATCATAATTGATTTTGAAAAAATTATCAGTTATCCTTTATAAAACGGTGTTTGAAATCAGCCAGAGGTGGAGAGATGACGGGATACTTTGCACTACTGCTGTTTGGAATTGTTGCTTTCGTTGTGGGGGCGGCACTTCTGATAATAAACAGGCTTATAGCACCTCAGGTTCCGGACCCTATGGAGGATTACACTTACGAGTGTGGTGTTCCACTTTACGATAAAACCTCCCACCTTTCACTTGAACAGAAGTACTACCTGCTTGGACTCCTTCTGGTTCTGTTTGACCTTGAGGCGGCTTTCGTCCTTCCTTGGGGAGCAATATTCAAGGACGTGGCACAGATAAACGCAGGTTTCATATTTACTGAGATGTTTATATTCCTGTTTATACTCATACTGGGATACATCTACGCTTGGAAAAAAGGAGCGTTAAAATGGCAATAAAGCACAACAACGGTATAATACTGACCACTGTAGAAGAGGTGTTAAGCTGGGGAAGGAGGAACTCGCTGTGGCCTGCATCGGTAGGTCTTGCCTGCTGTGCTATAGAGATGATGCATACCGCCGCTTCCAGATTTGATACTGACAGGCTCGGCATAATATTCAGAGGTTCTCCCCGCCAGTCTGACGTGCTGATAGTGGCAGGTACGGTTGTAAACAAGGTTGCACCTATGCTTAAGCTTATATACGACCAGATGCCGGACCCAAAATGGGTAATATCAATGGGAGGCTGTTCTTCCGCAGGAGGACCTTTTCCCACGTATGCCACACTTCAGGGGGTTGACAGGATAATCCCTGTTGACGTTTACGTTCCCGGCTGTCCGCCGACACCTCAGGCTTTACTGTGGGGGATTTTAAAACTCCAGAAAAAGATAAAAGCTAAAAAGGAAGGGAAGGTCTGGGAAGAAATCCCTATGGAAAAGGTACCGACCGCATCACAGCCGATAAAAGAAAAGTCTCCTTTTGGATTTTAATACCCCCGTTTTAAGGCTTGACAAACTTTAAGGGGTATTATTTTGCATTTATGGATTGATGGGCAGGATTTAGATCAGATAAAAAAAAGTTTTGACAGCGTTGAAATATCCCGTTCGGAGAATTTCGTATCCGTCCAGATAAACAAGGAAAAACTTCTGGAACTTCTGTCTTTTTTGAAGGATAAACTGGGCTACAAAATGTTTATAGACTTTTTCTGTATGGATTTTCCCGTCCAATCTCCCAGATTTCAGGGCGTTTACCTCCTTTTCAATCCGGAAAAGATGCGTCGCGTTGCGGTAAAGTGCTGGGCTGAAGGGGACAGTCTGCCGTCAGCCACAAAGCTGTGGAAAGGTATAAAGTGGGCTGAAAGGGAAGCGTGGGACATGTTCGGCGTCAGGTTTGAGGGACACGAAAATCTGGTAAGGATGTTTATGTGGGAAACTTACCAGCACCACCCTTTGAGGAAGGACTTTCCCTTAAGGGGACACGGTGAGGTTTACCTTCCACCTTTAAGCGGTGAGGAAAGTCCTGCCCACAACTACAGCCCTTACCATACAGCCCTCCCTACGATGGAGGACCTTGAAATAACCCAGAAGAAAAGACTGCCTGAGAAAAAAGCCCAGATAGTCCTGAACTGGGGACCTCTCCATCCCGGCACACACGGTACAATATGGTTCCTGTTTGATATGGAAGGTGAAGAGGTTAAGGAGTGTGATATTATACTGGGACAGCTACACAGGGGCGTTGAAAAGATAGCGGAAAACATAACCTATACCCAGTTTATCCCTTATACTGACAGGATGGATTACATTTCAGCCCTCTGTTCTCAGGTGGCTTACGTTAACGCAGTTGAAAAACACCTTGGTGTTGAGCCGACGGAGAAAGCAAAATACATAAGGACTATGATGTGCGAACTCCAGAGGATTAACTCCCACCTGTTGTGGCTCGGCACCTATGCCCTTGACCTTGGGG
The DNA here is from genome assembly GCA_013153765.1 of Aquificota bacterium. Classification (GTDB taxonomy): domain Bacteria; phylum Aquificota; class Aquificia; order Aquificales; family Hydrogenothermaceae; genus Persephonella_A. The sequence goes on along the minus strand of JAADDT010000059.1, from coordinate 19,966 downwards.
CTTTAACCATTTTTCTTTACACCTTCAGGGAAAGGGAAAAGATAATGGACATAATAGAGGGCATTGCAGGTATAAGGCTGAACTCAACTTACATCAGGATAGGAGGTGTGGCTAAAGACCTGCCTGAAGGTGCCCTTGACGTGATAGAACATTTCCTCAACGACTTTCCACAACGGCTGAAGGAGTACGAAACTATCCTTACCAAAAACCGTGTCTGGCTTAGGAGGAACGTGGACGTTGGCGTCATAACAAGGGAGGACGTTTACAGCTACGGTCTTACCGGAGCTGTGGCAAGGGCTTCAGGTGTCCCTTACGACGTCAGAATGTTCCAGCCTACCGATGCTTACGGCGATGTTGATTTTGACGTGCCTTTAGGGAAGGTTGGGGACAGCTACGACAGGTATTTAGTCCGTGTTGAGGAGATGAGGCAGTCCGTAAGAATAATTAAACAGTGCGTAAAGGTTTTAAGGCAGATGGAAGGGGAAAGCTACATAAACACGGAACACCCTTTTGTCCTGCCCACGCTTGATCAGGTGTTCAATTCCATAGAAGCTATGGTTAAGGATTTTAACCTCCGTATATACGGTGAAAAACTGCCTGAAGGTGAGATATACCTTTCCGGTGAAAATCCACGGGGAGAGCTTGGTTTTTACATAAACAGTAAGGGGGAAGGCAGACCTTACCGTCTGAGGGTACGGTCTGGTGCTTTTTACAACCTGCAGGTGTTTACCGAGCTTATAAAAGGAAGGACAGTGGCTGATGCTGTGGTACTGCTTGGAAGCCTTGACCCTGTAGTAGGTGAGACGGACAGGTAGCAGTGCCAAACGGTGTTTGATTTTTCCCATTATTGTGTTAAGATTTTTTTTAGCTGGGAGCCATAATACCAACATAAAGAGGTTAGGAATGGAATTAGTGGGAACGGTTGTTGGGATAGTAATAAAATCACTCATATTCATCATAGGCATGTTCCTTGGTGCCGCTTACCTTACACTCCTTGAAAGGAAGTTTGCCGGACACGTCCAGCAGAGACCGGGACCGTTGCACGTAGGTCCACACGGACTTTTACAGCCTATAGCAGACGCGTTAAAGGTTTTAACCAAAGAAGACCTCGTTCCAAACAGCGTTGATAGGGTGCTGTTTTACCTTGCTTCCCTGATGGCTTTCGTGCCGGCAATAATGATACTTGCGGTTGTTCCCTTTGGGGAGCCGTTCACAATATTCGGACTGGAGATAAAACCTTACATTACAGACCTTAACGTTGCGGTATTACTTGCCCTTGCCTTCGGCAGTTTGTCCATATACGGCGTTATTTTTGCAGGCTGGGCGTCAAACTCAAAATACCCGATGATAGGTGGTTTGAGGAAGGCGGCTGTTCTTATCGGTTATGAGGTAGCCCTCGGTTTTGCCCTTGTGGGACCTATTATGATGGCAGGTTCTTTCTCCTTAAGGGAGATAGTGGAAGCCCAGCAAAATATGTGGTTCATAATCCCTAACATACTTGCTTTTGTTGTTGTTATATTTTCCATACTGGCTGAAACCGGAAGGACGCCTTTTGACGTTCAGGAGGCGGAAGCTGAACTGGTAGGTGGTTATATTACAGAATACACAGGTATGAAGTTCGGACTTTTTCCACTGGCAGAATGGTATATAGCCACCTTTGTCCTCAGTGCAATAACGGTAATAATGTTTTTCGGTGGCTGGAACCCTCCACCACTCCTTGGATGGCTACCTATACCGGCGTTCGTCTGGTTTTCTGTAAAAGTGTTTTTACTGTTTATGTTTTTCCTGTGGGTACATTGGACACTGCCCAGATACAGGGTTGACCAGATTACGGAAATTGCTTGGAAGGTGATGCTTCCACTTGCACTGGCAAACATATTTATCGTGGCAATATGGATAATCATTTTCGGGTAAGATGGTAAAAATAAAGTATATAGAAAGACCGGGGCTTACTAATAGGGAGCGGGTTTTCTTTACGGACTTTATTAACGGTATGAAAATAACCATAAGGAACTTTTTCAGAAAAACCATAACAACCGCATATCCTTTTGAAAAACTTACACCGCCGAAAAGGTTCAGGGGGACACACGGACACAGGGTTAAAGACGGCAGAGAACCTCCTTCCTTTAAGGTGCTTGAAAAGTTTATGGATATAAAAGAAGGTGAAAGCAGGTGTGTTGCCTGCTATATGTGTCAGCAAGCCTGTCCGGTGCCGGAGCTTTTCCGTATAGAGGCTGTACAGACAGAGGAAGGTAAGAAAAAGGTCGTAAGGTTTGATATGAACCTTCTTAACTGTATGTACTGCGGTCTGTGTACGGAAGCCTGTCCGGTTGACTGTCTGATAATGACCGATATTTACGAAACGGCTACCTATAGAAGGTCTGGCGGTGTGATACATATGGACGATATGACTGAAAGGGCTGTTGATTTTGACAGGCGAAGGTACAACGAGCCAGACAGGATTTGGATAGACGACGAGGAAAGAAGTAAGTTATGGGGGCAAATTAAATGGAGTTAACAGGAACCGCTTTCTGGGTTTTTTCTTCTCTTGCGGTGCTTTCTGCATTTGGAGTTGTGTTTTTCAGGAACATAGTTTATGCGGTGCTTTCATTAATATCCACCCTTATAATGGTTTCAGGTCTGTTTTTCACTATGGGGGCTGAGCTTATAGGGGCACTTCAAATACTTATTTATGCTGTTGCTATAGTTGTTTTCTACGTGTTGGTCATATCAACCGTGCCGGAGTTTAAAGGAAAGGCATTCCAGACGAAGTACATGGTAATATCCATACCTGTTGGAATGCTGATATTCGTGGAGCTTGCTATCGTATCCCTTTTTGGTGCTTGGAAGTCAAATACGGGCGTGTTTACGCCTGATGTGGTTAAGGAGGTCGGCAACGTTAAGGCTGTGGCAACGATGCTTTTTACCAAGTACCTTTTCCCGTTTGAGGTTGCATCACTGATACTGCTGGTTGCCATGATAGGTTCAATCGTTATAGGAAGGAAAGAACACGTAATAGACGAGGAGGCAGAAGGGTAATGGTACCTTACGAGTATTACGTAGCCCTTAGCGGACTGCTGATGGTATTGGGACTGATAGGTGTGGCTATAAGGAGGAACATTATTGCACTTCTCATATCTACCGAGCTGATGCTGAACGCGGTAAACATAGCGTTTGTTGCTTTTGATATGAAGCTTGGTGATGTTGGCGGTCAGGTTTTTGTTTTCTTCATACTTACGATAGCGGCGGCTGAAGCTTCTGTTGGTCTTGGTCTGATAATGGCTATTTACAGACTGCGTAAAGATGTTGATACAGAAACGCTAACAGAACTAAAACATTAAGAGGAGAGAGATGGAGTATTTATGGATTATACCCTTTTCACCGCTGATTGCGTTTATCGTTATAGGGCTGTTCGGATATAAGTTTTTAAGGGAGCCTCTTTCCGGAATTATTGCCGTTGTTGCGGTAGCAATATCTGCCGTTGCTTCGGTTATAGGCTTCATACAGGTTGCGGCAACGGGAGGTTATTATAACCTTAAGCTGTTTACGTGGATGCCTTTAGGGGATTACCAGATTTCGGTAAGTATCCTGTGGGACCCTCTTTCCGCACTGATGACCTGCGTCGTTACAGTAATATCAACCTTTATCTTCATATTTGCAACAGGCTACATGAAAAACGAGCCTTCCTATCCGAGGTTTTTCGCTTACCTGTCCCTTTTCGTGTTTATGATGCTTATGCTTACCCTTTCAGATAACCTTGTCCAGCTGTTCTTCGGCTGGGAAGGTGTTGGTCTTGCCTCTTACCTGCTTATCGGCTTTTACCACCACAAAAGCTCTGCGGCTGACGCCGCATTTGAGTCTTTCATAACTAACAGGGTAGGTGATTGGCTGTTCCTTACAGGTACGATACTTGCGTTTGTTACCTTCGGCACACTTGATTATCTGGAAATATTCAACAAGCTACCTGAGGCAAGCTACTGGGTGATAACCGCAATAGCCCTTCTTCTGTTCGGCGGGGCGGTAGGTAAGTCAGCACAGCTCGGTCTCCACATATGGTTGCCTAATGCTATGGAAGGTCCAACACCTGTTTCGGCGTTAATCCACGCCGCTACTATGGTTGCCGCCGGTGTTTACATGGTGGCAAGGCTTATGCCCATATTCGCCGCTTCGGACATTGCCCTTGATGTGGTTCTGTTTATCGGTACCGCTTCAGCGTTTATAGCGGCAACTATGGGACTTGTCCAGAACGATATAAAAAGGGTTATTGCTTACTCAACAATGTCCCAGTTAGGTTATATGTTTGCGGCGGAAGGTCTGGGACTGTTCAGGGAAGGTATGTTCCATCTGGCTTCCCATGCAGTATTTAAAGCTCTCCTGTTCCTTGCGGCAGGTTCGGTTCTTATAGGAATACACCACATACTTAACATACAAAAGATGGGACAGCTCAGAAAGTATATGCCTATTACGGCGATAACCTTCCTTATAGGTGCTTTAGCCCTTGCAGGGATTCCGCCGTTTGCAGGATTTTTCTCCAAAGACCCTATTATTGAAGGGGCGTTTGAGATATCAAAGGCTGTCTGGTTCTTCCTCTGGCTTGGAGCCGGACTTACAGCCTTTTACATATTCAGGCTTTACTTCCTCGTGTTTGAGGACGGGGACAGGCTTGATCCACACGTTAAGAAACACGTCCACGAGTCTCCACCTTCAATGATAATACCGCTTATCGTACTGGCTTCCGGAGCGGTGGTACTTGGCTTCTTTAAAGAGTTTTTCGGAAACTTCCTCAAACCTTCACTTGATCCGGCACATATGCCGTTTTTACGGGAGGAGACGAAGGTTCTGGTTGAGGAGGGTTTAAGCAGGGCACACCACGTCCATATGGCTGAAGATGCCTTACACTTCCTTATCCACTCGTTAACGTCGCCAATAGGCATACTTGCCCTGATTACTGCGGTTTTAGGCATATTTACCGCTTGGGTAATCTACCAACTTCAAAAGATCAGTGCAAAGGAAATTGCAAGGACTTTCAAGCCGTTGTACCTGCTGTTTTACAACAGGTGGTACTTTGATTTCGTTTACTATGCGGTGTTCGTGTTTGGATACTACAAGTTCTCAAGGATACTGTGGTACATAGGTGATAAGGTTATTATAGACGGTGTGGTTGACGGCTCTGCAAAGACCTCCCTCGTGGCAGGGGACGGTTTAAGGCTACTCCAGTCTGGTAATATAGGTGCTTACATTACCCAGATGGCGGTGGGAATTCTCATATTCCTTGGAATATTCTTACTTTTTGTGTAGGGGGCTAAAGAATGACGGTAGAATTCGTTAACGCTACATTTCCGATAATAACGGTTTCCATACTGATACCGCTGATTGCGGCTGGAGTTGTGTTTTTTACTGACGAGAAACACGCAAAACCTATAAGCATAATAACCTCAATAATAGTTTTCATACTTTCCACCTTTATGCTTTTTACTTACGATTATTCCACCTATGCAATACAGTTTTACGAAAAGTACAGCTGGATACCGTTTTTAGGCGTTAGCTACGAGGTTGGCGTTGATGCGTTGAGCCTTACGATGGTATGGCTTACCGCCATCTCTTTCGTGGCGGCTTTCGTGTGGAGCACGAACATACAAAAAAGGATAAAAGAGTACTTTATAGCTTTCCTTATACTGGAAGCGGCTTGTATAGGCGTTTTCGTATCGTGGGATATGGTCTGGTTCTATATTTTCTGGGAAGCGATGCTTATACCGATGTTCCTCATAATAGGTGTATGGGGATACGCCGAAAGGATTTACGCCGCAACCAAGTTCTTCATATATACTTTCTTCGGTTCCCTTTTCCTTCTGATAGGTGTTGTTGGAATGTACATTTATCAATTTGTGGAAAAGGGAATACTTTCAACCAGCTACTTTGATCTGGTAAATCTGGGACTGCCGTTTAGACTGGAAATAATATTTTTCCTCCTGCTTGCTTTAGGATTTGCAATTAAAGTTCCTATGTGGCCTTTCCACACGTGGCTTCCGGCGGCACACGTTCAGGCACCGACAGCCGGTTCAGTAATTCTGGCGGCTGTTCTTCTGAAGATGGGAACTTACGGTTTTGTAAGGTTTTCACTGCCGTGGTTTCCTGAAGCATCAAAGTACTTCGTGCCTGTTATGTTTGCCCTCGGTGTGATAGCAATAATATACACCGCAATGATGGCAATAGCCCAGACGCACATAAAAAGGCTTATTGCATATTCTTCCGTTTCCCATATGGGCTTTGTTACCCTCGGAACTTTTGCCCTTAACATGGAAGGAATGAACGGGGCGATAATAACAATGATTTCACACGGATTTACATCGGCGGCACTGTTCCTTGCCGCAGGCTTCATATACGAAAGGGTGCATTCTTACGAAATAAAAGACCTTGGCGGTCTGGCAAGGTTTATGCCCGTGTTTGCCACACTGTTTATGATTTCCGCAATGGCATCTGCAGGACTGCCGGGACTGTCCGGCTTTGTAGGTGAGTTCCTTGCCCTGCTGGGCACTTTTAAGGCAAGTGTTATAACGGCTGTCTTGGCAGGTTTAAGTCTGGTGGTAGGTGCAGGTTATACGCTGTGGCTTTACCACAAGGCTATGTTTAAGGAAAGTGAACTGCCCAATGAAAAGATAGAAAAGTGGGAAAAGCTGAAGGATATGAACACTGCAGAGCTACTTTCCTTCTTACCGCTGGTGATAATGATGTTTGTTATTGGAATATACCCTGCTTGGTGGATAAGGCTTATAGAAACTACTTCAGCGGCTATTCTTTCTAAGTTTATAGGAGGCTAAGTGATGTCTGTATTACAGGAATTGGTTGCAGGCTTAGGTGCACCTGATTTTTCCGTGGTCGTACCTGAAATAATAATACTGCTTACCGCATTTACCATTTTTGCTATAGAGCTGTTCACTAAAGCAAGGTTTTTAATATCGGTAATCACCGTTTTCGGTCTTCTCCTTGCAGGTATAGTAATACCCTTCACGCCGGAAGGTGAAACGTTTTACGGACTTTATCAGGTGGATACCTTTTCCCTTACATTTAAGTTTTTCCTCGTAATGACCTCCTTTTTCGTTGTGATAATTATGAGACCGTACCTTGAGGCGAAAAACACTTACTACGGGGAATACTACTACCTTCTACTGTTCTCACTCCTTGGTATGATGATGATGGTCTCCTCTCCTAACCTGATAACCTTTTACGTAGGTATAGAGCTTGCCTCCATATCCATGTATATACTGGCAGGTATGTACAGGAAGGACTACCTGTCAAAGGAAGGGGCGTTTAAATACCTGATAATGGGCGGAACGGGAACGGCACTTATAAGCTACGGCATAGCCCTAATTTACGGTAGGACAGGTTCGTTTGACTTTTCAACCATAGCCACCAGCATAACCTCCGGTAACCTTGACGTTGGGGCTGTGGGCGGTCTTGCCATACTCCTTATAGGTCTTGCACTTAAAGCTTCCTCAGTTCCTTTCCACTTCTGGACGCCAGATGCGTATCAGGGGGCGACGACGCCCATAACCGCCTTTATGGCTGTTGCGGCAAAAATCGCCACCTTTGCTGTTATTCTGAAAATTATGGTTGAGGCTTTCCCTTTTGCTTACCCTGTATGGACTTTAGGCTGGGCTTTACTTGCCGCCGCATCAATGATATTCGGTAATTTTGTGGCACTCCGTCAGGATAACGTTAAAAGAATGCTTGCCTATTCTTCAATAGCCCATTCCGGATACATACTTGCCGCTTTAGCCTCTCCTACAGACTTTGCCTTTACAGCCCTCATATTCTACTCGCTGGTTTACATATTTATGGGGCTTGGGGGCTTTATATTCCTGTCTGCAATGGAAAGACAGTACGGCTGGAGCAACCATATAAACGACTTTAAAGGTCTGGCAAAAAGAAGCCCTGTGATGGCACTGTTTATGCTGGTCTATATGTTCTCAATGCTTGGAATACCGCCAACTGTGGGCTTTTTCGGAAAGCTCGGCGTGTTTATAGCCCTTATCGGTTCAAATATATGGTGGCTTGCGGTTGTTCTTGTGGTTATGAGCATTATTTCCGCCGGCTACTACTTAAGGATCGTCATATACATGTACATGCACGAGCCGACCAGTAAGGCAAGGTTTAACTTCTCCCTGGGAGAAGCCTTTGCACTTGCGTTTATGGCGACCTTCATACTGATACTGGGGATTTACCCTACCCTTTTCTGGGACATTTCCGGCTACCTGACGGCAGTCTTACTCCAGAACATTGGAAAATAAATGAAAGGTGAGCTTTTTATACTGTCTTCGCCGGCTGGTGTAGGGAAAACGACCGTTGCTGAAGGTGTGGTTAAAGAGGTTCCCAAACTAAAAAGGGTTATTACCTGCACCACCAGAAAGCCCAGAAAGGGGGAAAGGGACGGCGTAGATTACTACTTCCTGTCAAAAGAAGAGTTTGAAGAAAGGATAAAAAAAGGTAAATTTCTGGAATACGCCGTTGTCCACGGCAACTACTACGGCACACCGCTGGAAGAAATAGAAAGGGAGCTTGAAAAAGGGTACGACCTTCTGCTGGTGATTGACGTCCAAGGTATGAGGCAGATACTAAAGTCAAGGAAGGAAGCTATAACCATATTCCTCCTCCCTCCCTCACTGGAAGAGCTGAAAAAAAGAATGGAAAAAAGGGGAGACCCTCCTGAGGAAATAAAGAAAAGGCTTGAGACGGCAAAAAAGGAAATACCTGCGTGGAGGGAGTACGATTTCGTGGTTGTAAACGACGTCCTGATGGAGGCTAAAGAGGACGTAAAACGGATAATACTTGCCCAGAGGCTAAAGTCCTACCGGTTTGATCCACAGCGGATAAAAGACCCTGCTTTAAGGGAGCTGATGGGTCTATGAAAGCTTTTCTAAAGCTTGCCTTCTGGATTTATACCGCGGTGGTTCTGTTTTTTTCCTTTATCCCTTCTCCCGAAATTGGCGTTTCGGACAAGCTTATACACTTTATTGAGTTTTTTATTTTTGCCGTGCTGGTAAAGGAAGCTTACAGCACTTCCTACTGGGGGGCTTTCTTTTACTCACTGTTCCTTGCGGTCTTTATAGAGGCAGTCCAGTTTTTCCTCCCTTACAGAACGGCAGATTACGGTGATTTTCTGGCAGACCTGCTTGGGATAACCTCCGGTCTTTTTATGTATTTCGTTATCAAGCTTACCTATATGGAATTAAAGTCCGACAGATGATATATTATTCATAACTATGAAAAAAACGGAGGAACGGACTTGAGTAAAAGACCTCTTATAGAGCTTGCCCTTAAAAGGGTCAGAAACAGGTACGAGCTGGTACACGCGGCGGCAAAGCTTGCCAAAGAGCTTTACGAAACGGGAGCCGAAAGCTACGTTACGGAGGAAGGTATCCCTCTTAAAAAAACGGTGATAGCCATTGATGAAATTGCAAAGGGAAGGGCTATAATTATTAGAAAAACCGATTAAGCAGGAACACTTATGTGCGTTTAGAACATACCTTCTCAAATTACAAAATATTTAGGTTTTTATTTTCCTTTGCCTTACTTGTAACGTTCAGCATATTTGCAGGAAGTACGGGATTAAACACTTCCACCCAGATGGCGGCGGCTGTAATCCTGTTTATATACACAGCCGTCAGCTTCATTACACTTTTTATTGAGAAGGTTACGGTCTTTGACACACTGCTTGACATTACCTTCATAACAGCCTTCATATTTACCGATTTTGAAAGGCTGAAATACTTTTCCATACTTTACCTGTTTCCACTGTTTTTCTCAGGCTTTTCCTTCAGGCTTAAATACGCACTTATGGTTGTAGCCGTTGCGGTGGCAGAGTATATGATGCTTTTTTTCTTTTATAAAGAGTATACCCATTCGGGCTACCTGAACCTGCTTTTAAACAGCGTTGCCTTTTTCCTGATTGCTATGGCAGGGGCAAAACTGAAACAGCAGATAGAAAAACAGCAAAAGTACATAGAAAAGCTTGAAAGTGAAAAAAGGGAAAACGAGCTTTACAAAAAGCTGTACCGTATAAGTGCGGAGCTTGCCCACGAAATAAGAAACCCTCTTGCTTCCATAAAAGCCGCCGCAGACCTGATATCTGAAGGGAACCCTAACCCTAAGCTGATAAAAATGATAAGGGAGGAGGCGAGCCGTCTTAACAAACTGCTTTCTGACTTTCTGCTCCTTTCCAGACCGAAGGAAAGCGAAAAGGTGAACGTGAACGTTAGGGACATACTGTACCGCCTTAAAGAGCTTTACGGTAAGGACAGGGAGATTGTGCTTAACGTGAAGGGCAGTCCTTACATATACATCAGTGAAAAGGGCTTCGGGTCTGCCGTTTCAAACGTTTTGAAGAACGCGGTGGAATGGAGCAAAAGCAAAGTTGTTGTCAATGCTTACGTTATGAACGATAAGCTTTTTATAGAGGTTGAGGATGACGGTACCGGTATTCCGGAAGAAAACAGAAAAACCATATTTGAGCCGTTTTTTACCACCAGTGAAGGTGGTACCGGACTTGGACTGGCTATAGCCAAAAGGGTTGTAATGGAAAACGGCGGTGATATATTCGTAGAGGACAGTTCCCTTGGGGGAGCGAAGTTTGTACTAATTTTTCCACTGGGGAGAAAAGATGAGGGCACTGGTAGTTGACGACGAGGTAAACATACAGGAAATACTTTCAATACTGCTGGAGGATTTTGGTTTTCAGGTTGACAGGGCTTCAAACCTAAAGGAAGCACAAAAGCTGGTTGAAAAAAACTACTACGACCTTGCCCTGATAGACCTGAGGCTACCTGACGGTTCAGGTATAGACCTGCTTAGAAAACTGAAGGACAAAAATCCAAAAACAGAGGTTGTCATAATAACAGCCTTTGCCTCGTCAGAAACGGCTGTTGAAGCCATAAAGCTGGGGGCGTACGACTACCTGCCAAAACCCTTTGAGCTGAACGAACTGAGGCTTTTGATAAGGAACGTTAAAAACAAGCTGGAGCTTGAAAAAAAGCTGGCGGAAAACAAGGACGAAAAATTCCAAGACCTGATAGGCAAGTCGCCGGCTATACAGATGGTAAAGGAAACGATAGAAAAAATCGCTCCCTACGACATAAACGTGCTGATAATAGGGGAAAGCGGAACAGGTAAAACCATAGTGGCAAAAACCATACACAGGCTTAGCCACAGGGCAAGCAAACCGTTTGTTGCTATAAACTGTGCCTCCCTCCCTGCCGAGCTTCTGGAAAGTGAGCTTTTCGGCTACAAAAAAGGGGCTTTTACAGGGGCTACCACCGATAAAAAAGGTCTGATAGAGGAGGCAAACGGGGGAACACTTTTCCTTGATGAGATAGGGGAGATGCCCATATCCCTGCAGGCAAAACTACTGCGTTTTATTGAGACCAAAAAAATAAGACCACTGGGCAGTCTTAAGGAGATAGACGTTGACGTCAGGATAATATCCGCCACAAACAGGGATTTGGAGGAGGAGATAAAGAAGGGTAACTTCAGGGAAGACCTGTACTACAGGCTTTCAACAATAACCATAAGAATGCCTTCACTGAAAGAAAGGAGGGAGGACATACCACTTCTGGTGGAAGGCATACTGAAAGACCTAAAAGAAAAGTACAACAAGGACATACAGTCCATATCACCGCAATTTTTAGACTACCTTATGCACCACGACTTTAAGGGAAACATAAGGGAGCTGAAAAACATACTTGAAAAGGCAGTAATCCTTTCCGAAGGAAAAGAGATATCCCTTCCACGGCTTGATGCAAAAGGGATTAACTCCGTTTACATAGACGACCCTGAGGAGGACTTTACAATCCGTACCTTCCCTGAAGGGGGAGTTGACCTGAAAAAGGTCGTTTCCAATTTTGAAAAGGTTCTTATAGAAAAGGCAGTCCAGCTTACGGAGGGGAACAAAACCAGAGCCGCCCAGATGCTCGGTCTTACCTTCAGGGAGTTCAGATATAGATACGACAAGTACTTTAATAAAAACGAAATTGGGACAGACGGGGAGCAGTAAGCATTCCCTAACGCCTTATTTGTATTATAATTAAAGTTTACAAAGTTCGGGAGGTAAAGTATGCCTGAGGAGGTAATTGAGAGCCGTAAGGAGCTGGTTGAAAGGCTGAAAAAGGAAGGGATAAACCCGTATCCTCACAAGTTCAGTCCCACAACTACCCTTGACAAAATAAGGGAAAAGTACGAAAAGCCTGTCCCTGAAGGGACTTTCAAGATAAAGGGAAGGATAAAAAGGGTATCAAAAAGGGAAGACAACTACGTTATCCGGCTTGCTGACCTGAAAGAGCCGGTGGAAATACAGGTAGTAGTCCCTAAAACCGCCGGCAGTTTTGCACCAAATCAGGAAGTAGCCTTTGAGGGAAAGCTTGAAAGGATAGAAGGTAAGCTTACGCTTGTTGCCTCAGGCACGGCTGAAGACGGGGAAGACGTCCACAGCGTAAAAAGAGCCTTTGACCTTGACCCTGAAAGGGAAAAGGTAGCCGTTGCAGGCAGGCTTGTAGCACTGAGGGATCAGGGAAAGGCGGCTTTTGGACACATACAGGACGCGGACGGTAAACTTCAGGTTTACTTCCGCAAGGACGCACTGGGGGAAGAAGAATACGCAAAGGCTATGGAACTGCTTGATGTGGGCGACATCATAGGTGTAGAGGGGGAGCTTTTCCGCACGATGACAGGTGAGCTTACCGTTGAGGTGAAAAAGTTCCAGTTATTGGCAAAATCCTTAAGGGCGTTGCCGGAAAAGTGGCACGGTCTTAAGGACGTTGAGCTGAGGTACAGGCACAGGTATGTTGACCTGATAGCAAACCCTAAAGCAAGGGAGATATTCAAAATCCGTTCAAAAGCGATAAAAAGCCTCCGTGAGTTCCTTGAAGGGGAAGGCTTTATGGAGGTTGAAACGCCAATACTCCAGTCCGTTGCCTCCGGAGCTATGGCTAAACCGTTCATAACCCATCACAACGCACTTGATATGGATATGTACTTAAGGATTGCACCGGAGCTTTACCTGAAGATGCTTGTTGTGGGCGGTTTTAACCGGGTTTACGAGATAGGCAGGAACTTTAGAAACGAAGGTATAGACACCACGCACAATCCGGAATTTACTATGGTTGAGTTTTACGCCGCTTACATGGACTACAACGACCTTATGGAGCTGACGGAAAGGCTTTTTAGAAAAATCCTGATGGACACTGTAGGCAGTCTAAAAATCACTTGGGAAGGGCAGGAGTTAGACTTTTCAAAACCTTTCAGGAAGGTAGCTTTCTTTGACGCACTGAAGGAAAAGACCGGAAAGGACAAGGACTTTTTCCTTAACGAGGAAAAGGCAAGGGCTTTTGCAAAGGAAATCGGCATACCTAAAGCGGAAAGCCTTACACACCTGAAGCTTCTGGACAAGTTGTTTGAACGGTTCGTTGAGGAAGACCTTGTACAGCCCACCTTCGTTATAGATTTTCCAAAAATACTGTCTCCTCTGGCAAAGACACACAGGAACGACCCGGATTTGGTGGAAAGGTTTGAGCTGATAGTAAACAGGCAGGAGCTTGCAAACGCTTACACCGAGCTTAACGACCCGGAAGACCAGAGGGAAAGGTTCCTGCAACAGATAAAGGAAAAGGCGGCAGGGGACGAGGAAGCTATGGAGATAGACGAAAACTTCCTTACAGCCCTTGAGTACGGACTTCCGCCGACAGGTGGAGAAGGTATAGGGATAGACAGGCTTGTTATGATGCTTACGGACAGTCCGTCAATAAGGGAAGTGATTTTATTTCCCACTCTCAGACCTGAAAAGGAGCAAAAAGTTGAAGAATAGGTTTAGGGGCACACTTGTTGGAGCCGCCGTAGGTGATGCGATGGGAATGTGTGTGGAGGAGATACCGTTTGACGAGGTTATACTGTACTACGGAGGCAAGATAACCGATATATGTGAACCACACCCAGCATCTCCCTCCTCGTTCCTGAAAAAGGGGGAGAACAGCAGTGAGTTTGAGATAGTCCTGCTTGTAGCCCGCTCCATCGTTGAAAAGAAAAGGATAGACGTTAGGGACATTATAGAAAAATACATACAGTTTTACGAAAAGGAGGAAAAACACAGCTACGTTGACCCGGCTTTTCTGGTGGCTATAGAAGCTTTAAAGGAAGGCAGGGACATAGGAAGGGGAGGAATGTCCGTTGAAGGGATACTTCCGGCAATACCGATAGGTATGTACCACTACACCAACCCTCTCCTTGCGGTGGAAGGGACTAAAGCGGTGGTTATGCTTACACACCGGAATGAAGTGGCACTGGACGGGGCATCTGTGCTTGCCGTGTCCATAGGGGAAGCGTTGCAGGGAAGGTACTACCTTGAGGAAGAATACGGCTACTTCCTTGAGTTCCTCAAAACCTTCGTAAAAACAAAAGAGGTTATGGAATACATAGACAAGGTAAAGGCACTGCTGGACAGGGATGCGGATTACGAAGAAGCGATAGACGAGATAGGAAACGGCTCTTACGTCCTTGAAGCCCTGTTTCAGGCGATTTTTGTCTTCCTGAAAACACCTTCAGATGCAGAAAACGTTATAATCCACGCGGTAAACTCCTACGGCAAGTACGGGGGAGACACGGACGCCATAGGTCTTATTGCAGGAGCCCTTGCGGGGGCTTACAACGGGGAGGAAAATATCCCTGCAAGATGGAAAACAAAACTTGTAAAATATAAAGAGATAGTTGAGCTGGCAGACAGGTTATACAGCGTAGCACTACATTAAGAGGTGAAGAGATGGGAAAGAAAAAAGGAAGACTGCAGGAACAGTTCTTAAATACTATCAGGAAATCAAAGGTAAGAGTTAACGTTTATCTGGTTAACGGCGTTAAGCTTGAAGGTAAGATAAGGTACTTCGACCCGTTTACCATTCTGCTTAAGGAAGGACCTCGTCAGGTCTTGGTTTACAAGCACGCAATAACCACGGTCATACCGAAGCAGGAAATAGAGTTTGAGTACGACCAACCGGAGGAATAGCTAAAAAACTTCCCTCTCTTCCGTTGACAGGGGATTACTGCCGTTTTATAATTAATAATAATTATCATTAAGAAAAGGGAGGAAAACAGTATGAAGAAGCTGAAAGTAGCACTGCTTTCCGTAGCCGTTGCTTCAACCTCTGTGATGGCTGGAGACGGGGAGCTTTTAGAAAAAGCTAAAAACTACTTCAAACCACTTCCAAAGGAAATACCTGCACCTGCAGACAACCCGACAACACCTGAAAAGGTGGAGCTTGGTAAAAAGCTTTACTACGACCCGAGACTTTCGTTAAGCGGTGTTATAAGCTGTAATACATGCCACAACCTTGCCACTTTCGGTGTTGACGGTGTGGAAACCGCACTGGGACACCAGTTTAAAACAGGTGGAAGGAACTCTCCTACCGTTTTAAACGCAGGCTTCCACGTTGCCCAGTTCTGGGACGGAAGGGCTAAAACACTTGAAGATCAGGCAAAAGGACCAATACTTGCCCACGTTGAGATGGCGATGCCTAACCCTGAATTTGTTGTGATGAAAGTCCAGACAATTCCCGGATACGTTCAGGAGTTTAAAAAGGTTTTCGGTGGTGAAAACCCTCTTACTTACGACAACATAGCCAAGGCAATAGCCGCCTTTGAAAGGACGCTGGTCACACCTTCAAGGTTTGACAAGTTCCTGAACGGCGACACAAACGCCCTTACACAGAAGGAGAAGGAAGGGCTTAAGCTGTTTATAGACAAAGGTTGTGCAAGCTGTCATAACGGCGTTGCCGTCGGCGGTGAGATGTTTGCCAAGTTCGGCGTGGTAAAACCTTATCCAACACCTGATATGGGCAAATACAAAATCACCAAAAAGGAAGAGGACAAGTACGTGTTTAAGGTTCCTTCCCTCAGGAACATAGCAATGACCTATCCTTACTTCCACGACGGGGCAGTTTGGGACCTGAAGGAAGCTGTAAGGATAATGGGAGAAACCCAGCTTGGAATTACCCTTTCTAACGAGGAGCTTGACAAGATAGTTGCTTTCCTCAACTCCCTTACAGGTGAAATTCCTGAAACGGCAAGGACTATGCCTGTTCTTCCACCTTCAACAACGGAAACACCAAAACCAAGGCTTAAAATACACGACTAACCTTCCAAGCCCCCTTTAAGGGGGCTTTTTTTGTTATGGAAAAGACTTTCCACATAAAATCACTTGAGGAGCTTGAGAGTTTTGCCGGCAGGCTTGCAAACTGTCTGAAGGGCAACGAGCTTATCCTCCTTTCCGGAGACCTTGCTTCGGGAAAGACCACATTCACGCGTTTTCTGGTAAGTGCTATCAGTAAACAGGCAGGTGAGGAGGTAAACTCACCTACGTTTACAGTGGTAAACCAGTACGAAACGGAAAACTACCCTATCTTCCACGTGGATTTGTACAGGGTAAACCGTTTTGACCTGTCCGATTTTTTAGGCGAAGGTCTTGTTATTGTTGAATGGCCTGACGAGAGTCTTTTCAGGCTGAAGGACTTTCCTGTTATAAAAATATCCTTTCAGGTTGCCGGTGATAACGAAAGGATTTTAAAGGTATCTACAGATGAAAAAAGTGGAATAACGGACTGTCTTTAAATAAAGGGGCTGTAAAGCCCCAGCTGTATGTTATTCTAATATTTCCAGTACTGCCCTTTTGTTCTGCTTTCTTGCAACAGCCGCCAGAAGTGTTCTGATTGCCCTTGCGGTTCTACCCTGTCTTCCGATTACTTTACCTAAATCTTCAGGGGCTACTTTCAACTCAATAACGGTGGTTTTCTCCCCTTCAATCTCCTTCACTTCCACTTTGTCAGGGTGGTCAACCAGAGATTTTGCTACAAATTCCACCAATTCCTGTAGTTTGCTCATCTGTCTTCCCTCCGTTTTTGGTATTCAGTTCTGCTTATTCTGTTTTTGCTGTCTGCTCTTCCAGACCAAACTGTTTTAGTATTTTTAAAGCCCTTTCCGTAGGCTGGGCACCTTTGGAGAGCCACTCTTTTGCTTTTTCAACGTTTATATTTCCGGTTTTCAGTATAGGGTCGTAAGTCCCTATATAATCAATATATTTAGATTCTCTCGGTGATCTACTGTCCATAACAACCATTCTGTAAACCGGATGTTTTTTCCTGCCAGCCCTTGAAAGTCTTATTTTTACCAAGTTTCCACTACCTCCTGTATTTGGTTAAAACGGTAAATTAGGCATATTGAACGGAAGTTTCATTTTACCAGATTTTTTCATTTTTTTCATCATTTTCTTCATTTCTTTGTACTGTTTAAGGAGCCTGTTCACGTCCATAATGGTTGTGCCGCTACCTCTGGCTATCCTCCTTTTTCTACTGCCGTTTATTATGTGTGGATTTGCCCTTTCTTCAGGGGTCATTGAGTTTATTATAGCCTCTATCCTTACGAACTGTTTTTCGTCAACTTTCAGGTCTTTTATTTTTGAGCCTATTCCCGGTATCATTTTCAGCACGTTTTCTAAAGGACCTAAGTTCCTTATCATCTGTAGCTGTTCTTTAAGGTCTTCAAGCGTGAACTCGGCGTTCATCACCCTTTTTGCCATTTCTTGGGCTTTGTCCTCGTCTATTGCGGACTGCATCTTCTCAACCAGTGTTTGTATATCTCCCAATCCGAGTATCCGCTGGGCTATCCTGTCAGGATGGAAAGGCTCAAAGTCCTCTATCTTTTCACCTACACCGATGAACTTTATGGGCACTCCCAGTACTTTCCTGACGGAAAGGGCAATACCACCTTTCGCATCGCCGTCCAGCTTTGTCAGTATCACGCCTGTAAGACCGAGCCTTTTGTGGAACTCTTCGGCTGTGTTTATGGCATCCTGTCCCTGCATTGCGTCAGCAACGTAAAGGATTTCTGCAGGATTGACCTTCTCCTTGATTTTTACCAGCTCGTCCATCAACTCCTGATCTATGTGGAGCCTGCCGGCTGTATCAAGGATTATGTGGGACAGTCCCGATTCCTGTGCCTGTTTTATTACTTTTTCCGTAAGCCTTACGGCGTCCTTTTCCGTTTCGTCTATGAAACAGGGAACACCTATACTTTCCGCAAGTGTACAAAGCTGTTTCCCTGCGGCAGGTCTTCTAACGTCTGTGGATACGACGCCCACTGCGTACCCTTTGGATTTCAGCCATCTTGCCAGCTTACCTGCCGTGGTTGTTTTTCCCGTTCCCTGAAGACCTACCAGCATTATTACCGTAGGGGGCTTTTCAGCCTTCTGGAGGGGAGCTTCTTCACCGAGTATCTCAAGCAGTTCGTCGTATATCAGTTTTATTACCGTTTCGCCTGCGTTCAGTCCTTTAATTACTTCCTGTCCTACCAGTTTTCCCTTAACGTCGTTTATAAACTGTTTTACAACCTCAATGTTGACGTCAGCTTCCAGCAAAGCCCTTCTTATGTCTTTCAGGGCTTCATCTATCGTCTTTTCATCAAGCCTTTTAGCCCTTTTTAATTTTTCAACAACGTTGCTGAATTTTTCCGTCAATAACTCAAACAACTTAACGTACCTCTTTTCAGTTTTATTTGGTTTAAAATAAATATTATCATAAAAGCGGTAGGTAAAAAGGTGATTAAAAATTATTTTTTGCTGGTAAAATTTCAAGTTGTTGTTTTCCTTTTTCTGGCACTTCCGTCTTTTGGGGGAGATACTGTGGTAAAAAACGTTTTAGCTAACGGAACAACGGTACTTTTTAAGGAAACCACCGGAAACGGCATAATAGCAGGTGTGATATTCATTAAAGGTGGCTCTATGGAAGACCCTGAAGGTAAGAAAGGTCTTACGAACCTGACCATGTCAATGCTTCTTAAAGGGAGCAAAAACTATACCGCCTTCCAGATAAGCAAGGTTTTTGAGGACAGTGGAGGATACATCTCCACCTCTGTTAACGAGGAGTACGCCACCATAGAGTTTGCTTTAAGGACGGACGACTTTGGGCAGGGACTAAAGGTTATAAAGGACATTATTTTTAATCCGCTGTTTCCTCAGGACAGGCTTGAGATGGAAAAAAGGAACGTTATCGCCCAGATAAGGGCAAAAAAGGAGGAAGGTTTTTCTTACGGTCTTGACCAGTTAAGGAAGGAGATATACAAAGGCACTCCTTACCAGTACTCTCCTTTAGGCAGGGAAAAGGACGTGAAAGGCATTACAGTCCAAGACCTGAAAAAAAGGTGGAAGGAGCTTCTGGAAGGTGGACGTTTCGTGGTCTCCTTCGTTGGGGACATGCCGTATTCAAAGGCGGAGGAAAGGATAAAGGCTGTTTTCAGCAGGATAAAACCTTCTTCTTACAGTTATCCCAATTACCAGTTCCGTATAGAAGGTAAAAGGTGTAAAACTGTAAAAAGGGAAGGGGCACAGGCTACCATACTGTTTGGATACAACGCTCCCACCTGCCGGGAGGAAGGCTACTTTGCTATGAAGGTTCTAAACGGCATTCTGGGAAGTGGTTTTACCTCAAGACTGTTCCAGCAGTTGAGGGAAAAGGAAGGGCTTGCCTATGCCGTCGGTTCCTTTTTCCCTACCAGAATAAATATGGGCAGGCTTATCGCTTACATAGGAACTGCACCTGACAACACTAAAAAGGCGGTTAACGGGATAGTTAAGGTTGTTGACAGTATAGGGGACGGCATTACAGATGAGGAACTGAAGACGGCAAAGGAAAAGATAATAGGACACTTCCTCCTTGAACACCAGACGAGGGCAAAACAGGCGTGGTATATAGGCTGGTTTGAGACGATAGGTATGGGCTACCAGATGGACAGGCAGTACCCTGAGATGATAAACAAGGTAAGGAAGGAAGACGTTTATCAGGTATGGAAAGGATACCTTACGACCGGATACAGGTGTGTAATAGTAAAACCTTAAGGGGGCTTTAGATGATATGGTTTACCGAGTACTGGACTGAAAACGTAG
>JAADDT010000072.1 GCA_013153765.1 Aquificota bacterium | reverse complement strand
TGTCCGTAGCCGTAACGTGGAGTATGCCGTCAGCGTCTATATCAAAACATACCTCAATCTGCGGAACTCCCCTTGGAGCAGGCGGTATGTCAGTCAGGAAAAACTTACCGAGCGATTTATTCTCTTTTGCCATCTTCCTTTCGCCTTGAAGGACGTGTATCTCAACCTGTGTCTGGTTGTCAGCCGCCGTTGTGAACACCTCACACTTCTTGGTAGGTATTGGGGTGTTCCTTGGGATAAGAACGGTCATAACTCCACCAAGGGTCTCAATTCCAAGTGAAAGTGGTGTTACGTCTATCAGCAGTACGTCCTTAACCTCACCTGCAAGGACGCCTCCCTGTATAGCCGCACCTACGGCAACAACCTCGTCAGGGTTAACTCCCTTGTGTGGTTCTTTGCCGAAGAACTCCTTAATCCTCTGCTGGACAAGTGGAATTCTTGTAGAGCCACCGACCAGCACCACGTCGTCTATGTCCTGTGGTGTGAGCTTGGCTTCCTCAAGTGCCCTTTTGACTATTTCCATAGTCCTGTCAACAAGGTCTTTTATCATTTCCTCAAGCCTTGCCCTTGTCAGCTTCTTCTCAAGGTGGAGTGGCTGGTTAGTGTTAGGGTCTATTGTGATAAACGGCAGGTTTATTTCCGTTTCCATTTTGAAGGACAGCTCTTTTTTAGCCTGTTCTGCCGCCTCTTTCAGCCTTTGGAAGGCTGTCTTGTCCTGTCTCAGGTCTATACCGTGTTCCTTTTTAAACTCCTCAACCAGCCAGTTTACTATCCTTGCGTCTATGTCAGCACCGCCCAGATGGGTATCACCGTCAGAAACCTTAACCTCAATAACACCTTCACCGCCTTCCAGTATGGAAACGTCAAAAGTACCGCCACCGAAGTCGTAAACCAGTATTTTAACGTCAGCCTTTTTGTCAAGTCCGTAAGCCAGTGCGGCGGCTGTAGGTTCGTTTATTATCCTTTTTACCTCAAGTCCGGCTATCTTACCTGCGTCCTTCGTTGCCTGCCTCTGCCTTTCGTTAAAGTAAGCAGGAACGGTAATAACCGCTTCCGTTATTTTTTCTCCCAGATAGTTTTCAGCCGCTTCTTTTAGCTTTTTCAGTATTTGTGCACCGACTTCTTCAGGTCTTACTATCTTACCTGCGTTTGGAACGTCAAATGCGGCGTCTCCCTTTTCGTCAGCAACAACTTTGTAAGGCACGTGTTTTATTTCTTCCTGAACTTCCTCAAACTTCCTGCCTATGAACCTTTTTGACTCGTAAATGGTATTTTCAGGGTCAAGTACAGCCCTTCTTTTTGCAGGGTCTCCAACCAGAATTTCGCCTTCCTTAGTCCACGAAACCACAGAAGGGGTTGTTCTGAAGCCTTCCTGGTTAGCGATAACGATAGGTTCCCCTCCGGACATTACGGAAACAACCGAGTTAGTTGTTCCAAGGTCTATACCAATCACTTTTCCCATTTTGATACCTCCATACTGTTATCTTTTTATTTAAAAATAATACTTTAGTTTAGTATTGTCAATATTTTTGATAATGATAAATATAAATCCGGCGGGACGGCCGTCTAAAGGAAAAGGCAGGTGGAGACGAAAATAAATAAACCACCGCAGAAGGGGTAAGGACTATGAAAGTAGCTTACGTCAACTTTTACAGTATTGGCAGTGTTTACAGGGCTGGCGTGCTTATAACGGACGAAAGTACAAAGCCTTTAGAGTTCCGCATCACCTCAAACCTTGACGTGGACAGACTGCAGGAGATACTTTACGGGGAGGCACTTCAGGAAGTCCTTTACAAGGAAAGGTTCACAGTTCAACTGCTTAACGCACTGCAGGAGGATTACGACATAGTCCTTACAAAGGAAAAAAATCTCCTGTCCATCAGGAAGGAGATAGACAAACCTGTAGTCCACATACAGAAATACGACCAATTTATGCCGTTAAACAGGCTGAGCCACAAGGTCGTTAACATACACGACAGGTTTGAACCGCTTTACATATCCGTAAACAGGGAGGACGAAAAAAAGCTGGTAAGCATATCCAATTCCCTCCAAGAAATGTATAGGAACTTTAACATTATGGAGCCTTTCAGCAGGATAGAAAAAGCACTTAAATACATTATGGAGAACGAGGTTGAGAATAAAGGAAAGGGTCTATCTGTCAGGTAATCTGGTCAGACCTTTAGAGGTAAAAACCAGACTGGTATTTACTGACAGGGCTTACTGCTTCGTATCGGAAAACCTGGTAAAACCGCTTCCTAAAGTGTCCTGCACAGGATACAGGCTTACGGAAAAGACAAGGGAGTTTAAAGCAGGAACGGAAGGGAAAGGGGACAGGAAAAGTAAAGTCCATAACTACAGCCTGTTTGACCTTTTAACTCCACTGCTTATGCCGGAGATAGACCTTGACCTGCCTAAAGACCTCCAGTTCCCAAGTAAGCTGTTTAACTACCAGATACAGGGCATAAAGTTCCTCCTTTCCCGTGAGTTCTGCCTTCTGGCAGACCAGATGGGAACGGGAAAAACCGTGATGTCAATAACAGCAATGAGGATACTCTTCCTTCAGGGAAAGATAAAAAAAGCGTTAATCGTTGTTCCGACTAACCTTATTTCTGTCTGGGAGGAGCATCTTAAAAAGTGGGCACCGGAGCTTGTTTTCATAACGCTAAACGGCAATAAAAACCTGAGGAAACTCCTTTACGGAAAGGAAAGCCACGTTTACCTGATAAGCTACGATACGCTGAAAAACGACTACAAGTTCTCTAAAGAGCTGGTAAACCGCTTCAGGGAAAGTCTGGATTTGATCATACTGGACGAGGCACACAACATAAAAAATCCGGGAGCACTTAAGACAAAGGCGGTAAAATTCCTGTCAAAAACGGCAAAAATAAGGTGGGCTTTAAGCGGAACGCCTCTACAGAACAACCTGAAAGAGCTACTTTCCCTTTACGAATTTTTAAATCCTTACTTCAACAGACCTGCCACCATTGACGAGGAGGGAGCTAAAGCACTGATAAAACCTGTAATGCTGAGGCGGAGGAAAAAGGAAGTTCTGAAAGACCTGCCGGAAAAACTACCGCCGGAGATAGAAAAGTTTGAGCTTTCACCACTTCAAAGAGCTGAGTACGACTACATTTTAGGCAGGGAAACGGAAAGGCTTGAGGAAATATACGCCCGCTTTAAAGGTGAGAAGAACTTCCGCTTCATAATGAAGCAGAACCTTCTCCGTTCCTTACAGAAACTAAGGCAGGTATGCAACTTCCCGTCAAAGTCCGTAGAAAGCCCAAAAATGGAAAGGCTCAGGGAAATGGTGCTGGAGCTGGTAAGGGAAAAGGAAAAGGTGGTGGTTTTCACTAACTTCGTGTCAGCCGGCGTTGAAAAGATAGTTAAAAACCTTTCCTTTTACATAAATCCTGACAGCATAGTGGTTTATTACGGCGGTATGGACGGGAAAGCTAAAAGGGAAGCTGTGGAGCAGTTCAGGAAAAATCCTTCCAAATCCGTCTTCGTAGGAACGATAGGCACCGCCGGTGAAGGTCTTACGCTGGTTGAGGCAAGCTACTGCGTGTTTTTTGATAGCCACTGGAATCCGGCAAAGATGTGGCAGGCTGAAGACAGGATACACAGGATAGGACAGAAAAACAGGGTAAACATATATAATTTTGTTATGAAGGACACGGTGGAAGAAAAAATACTCCAAAAACTGGAAGAAAAAAGAAAAATGTTTGAAAATGTTATAGAGGGAGGGACGGCTACCGTGGAAGACGAAGCCGTCTCCCTTGAAGAGCTGATGGAATACATAGGCTTTAAGCGGGAGGCTTAAATGGGATATCTGGTGGTTTTTATAACCTGTCCCGATAAGGAAACGGGAAGGCGGATAGCTTTCGGTCTGGTGGAAAACAGGCTTGCCGCCTGCGTAAACATAATTCCCGGCTTAAACTCCATATACTTCTGGCAGGGAAAGATTGAGGACGACAGTGAGGTTCTGCTGGTGGTAAAAACCAGACAGGAATTGTTTGAAAAGCTTGAAAAGTTCGTTAAAGAAAACCATCCTTATACAGTACCGGAAATAATAGGTATGCCTGTGGTAAAAGGGTCGGCAGAATACCTTAACTGGATAGACGAGACTACGGGAGAAAGGTAATGAAAAAGGACTTTATAGTACTCCTCATATTCGGAGCAATATTCCTGTCTGCCGTTTTTGGGGAAAACATATTTGCTCTTATTCTGAACGCTTTAGGAGGAAGCGATATGGCACTGCCGATAATAATAATAGGTATTTTAATAGTAATATTCCTTGCCTCCGCAATTAAGGTTC
This sequence comes from Aquificota bacterium, assembly GCA_013153765.1. Taxonomy (GTDB): domain Bacteria; phylum Aquificota; class Aquificia; order Aquificales; family Hydrogenothermaceae; genus Persephonella_A. Next base: position 3,656 of record JAADDT010000072.1, on the reverse strand, counting down.
TGCCGGAGTACGAAAGGGCTGTGGTATTCCGTCTGGGAAGGGTTATCGGGGCAAAGGGTCCCGGTCTGATAATCCTGATACCTTTCATAGATAAAATGGTAAGGGTTTCCTTAAGGGTTATCACAATGGACGTTCCTACGCAGGACGTTATCACCAAGGACAACGTTTCCGTTAAAGTTGACGCCGTGGTTTACTTCAGGGTTATTGATCCTGTAAAGGCTATAGTCAACGTGGAGGACTACATATACGCAACTTCCCAGATTTCACAGACGACTTTAAGGAGCGTTTGTGGACAGGCTGAGCTGGACGAACTGCTGTCCCAGAGGGAAAAAATAAATATGAAACTGCAGGAAATAATAGACAAGGAGACGGACGCTTGGGGGGTTAAGGTCGTTGCCGTTGAGCTGAAAAGGATAGACCTGCCGGAGGAACTGGTTAAGGCTATGGCAAGGCAGGCTGAAGCTGAAAGGGAAAGGAGGGCAAAAATCATATCCGCCGAAGCTGAATACCAAGCGGCACAAAAGCTTGTTGAAGCCGCACAACTGCTTGCCACACAACCGTTATCAATGCAGTTAAGGTATCTGGAAACGCTGAACACGATAGGGCAGAAAAACGCAAAAACTATAGTGTTCCCGTTCCCGACAGAGCTGTCGGCAATGCTTGAAAAACTCAGTAAAAAGAATTAGGACAGGCTGGCTAACTCATAACCAGCCGGCTTTCGCCGGTTCTATTATATTTGTCCTCAAACCTTACTATATCGTCCTCTCCCACGTATTCCCCAACCTGTACTTCTATCAGTTCAAGTACTACTTTGCCCGGATTGATTAATCTGTGTTTGGTTGTTTTCGGTACGTAAATACTTTCGTTTTCGTGTACGAAAACCTCTTCCAAATTACCGTCCCCATCTTCCAATATTACTTTGGCAGTTCCTTTTACTACTATCCAGTGTTCACTCCTGTGGTAATGCATCTGAAGACTTAAAGCCTCCCCGGGATAAACCGTAATCCTTTTTATCCTGTACCTGTCTCCCTGCTCAAGTTCCGTATAACTTCCCCACGGACGGTAAACGGTTGTATGATGCTCTGTAAGGTGTTTTGTTTTTGGATTTTTCTTCAGTATGTTTACAACATCCTTAACCTTCTGTCCGTCCCCACGTCTCGCTATCAGCAGAACGTCATCTGTTTCAACCACTATCAGGTCTTCCAACCCTATAGTTGATATGAGCCGTTTATTACCGAATATGAGGGTGTTTTTTGTGTCCAGATCAACCACATTACCTATTTTAACGTTCTTGTTTTCGTCCTTTTCCAGAACATCGTAAACACTGTCCCAAGAACCTACATCAGACCAGACTATATCCATCGGCAGTACTGCCGCCCTTTTCGTTTTCTCCATAACTGCGTAGTCTATGGATATGTCAGGCATATTTTCAAACTCTTCTACAACCTGCTCAAACGTTTTACCGTCTATTAGGGAAAATATTTCCGGAGCGTGAACCCTAAGCTCCTCCAATATCGTACCAATTGTAAACATAAACATTCCACTGTTCCAGTAATATCTGCCGGAAGCCAAGTATTGCCGTGCGGTTTTCAAGTCAGGCTTTTCGTGGAACTGTTTTACCCTAAAGCCCCCGTCCAACTTACCTTCCGTATCCGCCTCTATGTATCCGTATCCGGTTTCCGGTTTGGTAGGCTTTATGCCAAACGTTATGATATAGCCCTGTTCTGCCAGTTTTTCCGCCTGCTTGACGTATTCTACCAGTTTATCGTCCGGAGAAATGATGTGATCCGAAGGGGTTATAAACATAACCTCGTCTTTACCGCAACCGAGCTTGTCCATCGCATAAACTACAGACAGGGCTATAGCCGGTGCAGTATTCCTGCCCTCCGGTTCAAGGATTATATGTGGCAGTTTTGATGGACTTCCACAAAGCTCCGTTAACTGGTTTTTGATGTGGAACTGGTAAGCCCCATTTGTGGAGATAAGAATGTCTTGGGGGCTGTTGGTTATTTTCAGTCCCCTTTTAACCGTTTTCTGCAGTAATGTTTCCCCATCACCAAAGTCTAAAAACTGTTTTGGAAAAAACTTACGGGACAAGGGGAAAAGGCGCGTCCCACTTCCACCAGACAAAATAGTAAGTTTCATCTACCCCCCTCCTACCAAGTTAATTGTCGGCTATTAAGCCCTTATTAATCAGCTATTTTATAATTTATAATATAATTGATAGGAAGGGGGAAAGCAAACCTATTTTTTAAATTTCCATCATCTTTTTTTGAAACTTTTCAACCTGCTTCAGGATTTTTTCGTCAAGGGGCTTTTCTTTGTAAGGGGAAACCTGTATTACCACACCTTCCTTGCCTTTTACGACCTTCTTTTCAAGGGTTTGCCTGTATATCAGGTTATCGTCCTCCAGTATTCCCGCATACACCATACAGTCTCCAAGGGTTTTCATTATGTTGTCCAAGTCCCTTCTCCTCCTGTCCGGCAGTATGAAAAGGATAGAGACCTCCACCGGCGTGTGGAAAGGCTTTCCTTCGTGCTGTTGCTGTAATTCCCAGATAGCTTTGTTTATCTTCAGTGAAACGTCTTTGGGCACTATGTACCTTTTTCCGCTTTTTGTGAAAGCTCTTACGTTTATCTTTATCCTGTTTGCCTTTGAAGGGGGTACGAAAGACAGGAAGTACCGCTTTTTCATCTGTTATCCCTCTTTACTTTTAAATATACCACATCTTTTTGCTAAACTTAGTTATACAAGGAGGGAAGTGTGATGTCCCTTTCAAGGAGGGATTTTTTAAAACTGCTGTCAACGGCAGTGCTGTTTGGCGGTGTAAAGCCTGTATCGGGAAGGGAAAAACCTTCAGACCTGAAGCCGTTTAGAAACCTGACTGAAGACATGTACCGTAAGGAGTACGCCTTACTCCGTCCCTCTCCTGCAGAAAAGGGAGCAGGCTTCCACTGTGTAAGCTGTAAGGAAAACTGTCTGCTGGAGGTATGGACTAAAGACGGCAAGATACAGAGGGAAAAGCAGAAAACGGACTATCCTCCTCCGGACAGACCGGTGCCGGACCTTAATCCACAGGGGTGTGTGGCGGGAATACAGCATTCACAGGTTTTACGCCAGAAGGACAGGATTTTGTATCCTATGAAAAGGGCAGGAAAAAGGGGTGAAGGTAAATGGGAAAGGGTAAGCTGGGAGGAAGCCATTACCGAAATTGCCGAAAACATATACTCCACACTCCTTGAAAAGGGAAGTGAAGGTCTTTTCGTGCAGGCAGGGACAGGTCTGTCCGGCGTGGTGGGAGGTGGCAGTGTAAAAAGGTTCGGGGCGTTGCTTGGGGCTGTAAGCCACACTAACAGCTCGGCTGTAGGCAGTTTTCCAAACGGGGTGGCGGTGGTTTTTGGCAGTGGTTATCTGGGTTTTCCCTCCGATTTTATATACACCGCAGACCTGAACCTCTGGTGGGGGATTGATCCTAACAAAACCAGAACGCCGGAAGCACACTTTATATGGGAAGGCAGGTACAACGGTTCAAAACAGGTGGTAATATCTCCAGACTTTAACTCAACCGCATCAAAGTCAGACCTGTGGATACCTGTAAGGGCTGGGTACGACGGTTTTCTGGCAATGGCATTAATAAACAGTATTTTAGAAAACA
>JAADDT010000089.1 GCA_013153765.1 Aquificota bacterium | reverse complement strand
AGGGACAGGCTACAGGCAGGCAACAGGATAAAAGCCCCTGCTGTTGTGGTTGAGTACTCGTCAACAACCGTAATACCGCCGGAGGCTGAAGCCGAGGTGGACGGCTACGGCAATCTAATAATAAAAACGGGATAATGGAAAAGAACAAGCTTTTGTTTCTGCCTTTCGGCTTTTGGCTGGTTGTTTCGGGAACCATAACCCTGTTTCTGTTTTACAGGCTTGTAAGCGTCTTTTTTTGGAAAAAAACGGAAGGGACGGTTATAAAGTCCGGTATGGAAAGGGCGGAGAACAACCACAGGTACGACTACTTTAAGCCGGCTGTAGAATACAGGTATACGGTGGGAGGGAAAGAATACACGGGAAGGAAAGTGTTCCTAACGGAGCTTGCCTCTGACAGGAAAACGGTTGAGAAGGTGCTTAAACAGTTTCCGGAAGGTGGAAAGATAACCGTGTATTACAACCCTTTCCGCCCTGAAGAGGCTGTGCTGAAAAGGGGCTACCACGCAGGGATGTTTATCCAGACGCTTGTTTTTTTCGGCATGCTTTCCGTGTTCCTTTTTACACTGATTTTTGAAATACTGTATTACGGAGCAGACCTTTCCGGCATAGCCCAAACGGTAAAACAGTGGCTACACAAAATCTTTTACGGAGATTGAGTATGGCTGACCCAATAATGCTTGAGGTTTTTAAAAACAGGTTTTCTGCGGTGGCTGAAGAGATGGGAATAGTTCTCCAAAAAACCGCCTACTCCCCAAACATCAAGGAAAGGAGGGACTTTTCCTGTGCGGTTTTTGACAGTGAAGGTAAGCTGGTGGCACAGGCTTCACACATTCCGGTACACCTCGGCTCTATGCCGATGTCAGTAAGGTCCGCAATAGACCATCTGGATTTTGAAGAAGGTGATATGGCAGTTCTGAACGACCCTTACAGAGGCGGTACACACCTGCCGGACATTACGGTGATAGCACCTGTTTTTATAGACGGGAAGCTTACCTTCTTCGTTTCAAACAGGGCACACCATTCTGACGTTGGGGGAAGTACGGCAGGTTCAATGCCACTTTCCCGTTCAATATTTGAGGAAGGTCTGATAATACCTCCAGTAAAAATAATGAAAAAAGGAAAACCTGTTGAGGAGGTTATCCAGTTCATAAAGTCAAACGTAAGGACGCCGGATGAAAGGGAAGGAGACTTTATGGCACAGATTTCCGCAAACAAAACGGGAATAAAAAGGTTAAAGGAGCTGGTGGAAAAATACTCCCTCCAGACAGTTCTCCACTACACACAAGCCCTTAACGATTACGCAGAAAAAATAATGAGAAACAGAATATCCCAGATACCGGAAGGCAGTTATACATTTACGGACTACATGGAGGACGACGGTGCAGGGAACAGGGACATTAAAATATCCGTAAAAATAACCGTAAACGGCAGTGATGCGGTTGTTGATTTCTCCGAAAGCGGAGACCAAACCGAAGGCAGTATTAACGCAGTAAGGTCTATAACCGTCTCGGCTGTTTACTACGCCTTCAGAAGCCTTATAAGGGAGGACGTGCCTACGAACGACGGCTGTTTCAGACCGATAAGGATCATTACCAGAAAGGGAAGCGTGGTTGACTGCGTCCACCCGTATCCCGTTGCCGGAGGAAACGTTGAAACATCACAGCGGATAGTTGACGTGGTTCTTGGAGCGTTATCAAAAGCCGTTCCTGACGAAATACCTTCAGCCAGTCAGGGAACGATGAACAACATAACCATCGGCGGTATAAACCCGAAAACGGGAAAGCCCTTCACCTACTACGAAACCATAGGAGGCGGTATGGGAGCATTTTTAGGCGGAGACGGTGAAAGCGGGATACAATCCCATATGACAAACACACTGAACACCCCCGTTGAAGCCCTTGAGTTTGAGTATCCCCTTATGGTTGAACAGTACCGCCTCCGTAAAAACTCGGGAGGTGACGGCGTTTACAGAGGTGGAGACGGTATCACACGCCAGATAAAACTCCTTACCGACTGTGAAATAACCGTAATATCCGAAAGGAGGGAAAGACCCCCTTACGGACTTGCCGGTGGAAAACCTGCCTCCGTCGGCGAAAACATCGTCATACAGGACGGAAAGGTGATAAAGGAAAAAGGCAAGTTTTCACGGAGGCTGAAAAAGGGAGACAGTATTATTATCCACACCCCCGGAGGAGGTGGATACGGAAGGAAAAGGGACTAATCTTCCTTTTTAAAGTCCTTAACAACCTCTACCTTTTCAATAATAATCGGCTTTACAGGAACGTTTATCATCATGCCCACGTTCATCACCGGCACCTGCCCTATCTCGTCAACCACGTCCATTCCCTTTATCACCCTGCCAAACACTGTATATCCCCACTTTTGCGGATTTTTACCGTAATCAAGGAAGGTGTTGTCAGCCAGATTTATGTAAAACTGTGTTGTGGCACTGTGGGGGTCTGAAGTCCTTGCCATCGCTATAGTACCCCTCACGTTTGAAAGACCGTTGTTTGATTCGTTCTCAACGGGAGGATGTGTCGGCTTCCTGTACTGGAGGTTTTTATCAAAACCGCCCCCCTGTATGACAAAGCCCTTAACAACCCTGTGGAAAATAAGCCCGTTGTAAAACCCTTCCTCCACATAGGTAAGGAAGTTTTTCACCGTTTTTGGAGCTTTATCCGGATAAAGCTCCACGTAAATGTCCCCCATATTGGTTTTAATAACCACAACCGGATTGTCCTTACCGTATGAGAAAGAAAATACAAGAACCGCAAGCAGTGTGGCAACTATTCTGACCATACCTTTACCCCTTAAACTAAGTTTTTATAATAATATTACATAAAAAATATAAAAACAGGGAAAATGGAATTCCAGAAAAAACTGTACAGGAAAAAAATAAGGGAACTGCCGGAGGAACTGCTTCCCCGGGAAAAAGCTCTGAAATACGGGATACAGTCCCTTTCTGACATAGAGCTGTTAGCCCTACTGCTCGGCAAGGGAACGAAAAATATGAACGTCCTTGGACTTGCTGACAGGATTCTGGGAGGGAAAGGGATACAAAACCTGAAAAAACTAAACATGGAAGAGCTTACGAATATTGAAGGGATAGGGAAGGCAAAGGCATTACAGTTGATAGCCGTAAAAGAAATAGCCCGCAGACTTGAGGAGCAGGACGAAAATCTACAGCTGAACTCACCGCAGGAGGTTTACAGCCACGTCAGGTGGCTTTCAAAAGAAAAACAGGAAAAGATGCTTGTCCTTTACACCAATACCATGAACCAGCTGTTGGGAGAGGAGGTTGTTGCTGTAGGTTCGGTAAACCTTATGGGAGTAAAGCCGAGGGACATTTTTGTCCACGCCTTGAAATACAACGCATACGGAATAATACTGGTACACAACCACCCTGAAGGCAGTTTTGAGCCGTCAAAGGAGGACATCCGTTTTACCAAAAAAATAAAAGAGACCGCAGAACTGCTGGGATTTGAACTGCTTGACCACATAATCGTCGGAAGGAAAGGTTTTTCCTCCCTTTACTCCTCCGGTCTTATTTAGCCCTGCTTCTTTTCCTGAACAGGTTTTCCAGATCCACAATAAGCGGAGACGCCACGTATATGGAGGAGTATGTCCCGAATATAATACCTATAAGCAGTGCAAGGGAAAAGCCCTTCAAAGACTCACCGCCAAACAGGTAAAGTGCAAGCACGGAAAAAAGCGTTGTGCCGGAAGTGATTATCGTACGGGAAAGGTTTTCGTTAATACTCTGGTTAACCAGCTGGAGCAGGTTTTTCTTTCCCCTGATTTTTATGTTTTCCCTTATACGGTCAAATATTATTATCGTATCGTTCAGGGAGTATCCAAGGACGGTCAAAATCGCCGCAATAACGGAAAGGTTAACCTCCTCACCAAGGAGGGAAAATATGCCCAGCGTTATTATCGCATCGTGGAAAAGCGGTATTACCGCACCTATGGCAAACACAGGTTCAAAACGGTACCCTACGTAAAGGAGTATTGCAATCAAAACAGCCACTATTGAGTAAATACTTGCCTTCCGCAGTTCTTCACCTACCACCGCCCCTATGTAATCAATCTTCCTTATCTCAAACTTTTTGCCAAACTTCTGCTGGAGTGCCTTTTTTACCTTCTCCACCACAACGGCGGACTTCCCTTCCTTCAGCGAAACCCTTATTTCGTACTCGTTCCCTTCCGTTCCTATAGCCTGTATCATTGCATCTTCCAGACCTACAAGCTTCAGGGCTGACCTTACCTCCCCGATGTCAACCTTTTCTTCAAACCTTACCTGTATGGAAGTTCCACCTGTAAAATCAATCCCCAGATTGAAGCCCTTCGTAAATATCACCACAAGGCTGGCGATTACCAGCAGTGTTGACAGTATGTAGCCCTGCTTCTTTATCTTTAGAAAATCTATGCTAGGTGGTGTGTCCAAAAAGTGCCTCATCAACTTACCCCTTAAAATGCGTATTTCAGCGTTTTCTTCCCGCCTAAAACAATGTCAAGGAAGAGCTTGGTTATGAACAGTGCGGTAAATATGCTGGTTATTGTACCTATAGAAAGCGTAGCCGCAAACCCTTTAAGCGGACCTGTCCCGAACTGGAACAGGACGAATGCGGCTATAAGCGTGGTTATCTGTGCGTCAAGTATGGCGTCCCAAGCCCTTTTAAAACCTTCCTCCACAGCCACCCGCAGTGTTTTACCCCGTTTCAACTCCTCCTTTATCCTTTCAAAAATGATAACGTTGGCGTCAACAGCCATACCTATGTTAAGGATAATACCTGCAATACCGGGCAGTGTGAGTGTTACGTCAAGGAAAACCATAGCCGCCCACAGGAGAAGTCCGTTAAACAGTAGGGATACTACCGATATGAAGCCGGATATGGCATAACGCCATATCATAAAAAGTCCAACCAGAACAAGGGCAAATATGCCTGCCCTTACCGTTTTTTGTATTGAATCCCTTCCAAGGGTAGGACCTATAATCCTTTCCTCCAGTATCTCAACGGGAGCAGGTAAAGCACCTGCCCTTAAAATAACCGCAAGGTCTGCCGCCTCTTCAGGTGTGAAATCTCCGGTTATCTGTCCCGATTTTGATATTCTGGAACGGACTACCGGTGCGGAAACCACCTTGTTGTCAAGGACTATGGCTATTCTCTTGCCTACCAGTTTGGCTGTAGCCTCACCGAATATTGAAGCCCCTTCGTCAGTCAGCTCAAAGTTTACAGCCGGCTTTCCCCTTGCATCAACGGAAGCCCTTGCGTCCTTCAGCTGTGAGCCGGTGACGATAGGCGTGTCCTTTACTAAAAACCACTCTTTTATCGTTTTGCCGTTTATCTTTTCAGGCACACCTTCCACTATCCGTGTGTTAGGTGGAAGACCTTCAGGATACTTTTTAAGCAGTTCCTCCTTGCTGTATGCACTGTCTATAACCTCAAGGAGTTCAAGCTGGGCTGTTTTACCTATGATAGCCTTTGCCCTTTCAGGATCAACAACGCCCGGAATTTCAACCAGTATTCTTCTTTCCCCCAGCTTTGAAACGTTTGCGTTCAGCGTTCCAAACTCGTCTATCCTGTTCCTTATCGTCTCTACCGCCTGCTGGACGGTAAGCTTTTTTATCCTTTCCAGTTCCCTCTGGGAGTAAGCAACCTTTATGCTACCGTCAGTAGCCTTTACCTCCACCTGCGGAAAGTTTTCCCTGATTATCTTGAAAGCCTTATCCGTATGGGCAGGATCAAGGAGCGTTATGGTAATACCTTCCTTACTTACCTTTACGCTTAAAACGTCTATATGGTTTTCCTTCAGCTTTTTCTTAATGTCCTCTGCCAGCTGTTTATACTGTGTCTGTATAACGTGGTCAACGTCCACCTCAAGTATGATGGACATTCCACCCTGCAGGTCAAGTCCAAGCTTTACAGGTTTTGATAAAACGAGATAAAGTGCACCGACAAGGATTATAAATACGGCAACTAACTTCCACTTCAGGTCTGCTTTCAATACCTTATTCCCCTTCAGTTTAGTTTTTAATTTTTACTGTTATTATACCGTATTTTTCATATAAAATTTTTAATGGTAAAGTGGAAACAGGAGGAAAAGATGAAAGCGGCATACTATACACAGCACGGCAGTTATGAAAACATAAAGATAGGCATACTGCCGGACCCGGAAATAGGAGAAAACGAAGTTCTGGTAAAAGTAAAGGCGTTTTCCCTTAACCATCTGGACGTCTGGGTAATGGAAGGCGTTTATCCGGCAGAAATCCCGATGCCTCACGTTTTCGGTTCGGACGCCTCCGGCATAGTTGAGAAGGTTGGAGCCGGCGTCAAGCACCTTAAGGTGGGAGACAAGGTTATAGTCTATCCGGGAATATCCTGCGGTGTATGTGAAAAATGCCTGTCAGGGCAGGACAACCTGTGTGAAAGCTACTTCCTGCTTGGTGTTTTAAACAACGGCGTGTCAGCCGAATACGTCAAAGTCCCTGCCGTTAACCTGTTTAAGCTTCCTGAAGGGCTTTCTTTTGAGGAAGGTGCCTGTATAGGCATCACTTACACAACAATGTGGCACTCCCTCGTAAGCAGGGCAGGTATAAAGGTTGGAGACACGGTTCTGATACACGGCGGAGGTAGCGGTGTGGGAACAGCCGGCATACAGATAAGCAAAATGTTTGGAGCTACCGTAATAACAACCGTCGGAGACGACTGGAAGGTTGAAAAGGCAAGGGAGATAGGAGCAGACCACATCATTAACTACAAAAATATAGACTTTCTGGAGGCGGTAAGGGAAATAACCGGCGGAAAGATGTGTGATATTGTTGTTGACCACATAGGACAGGAAACATTCCCAAAGTCTGTAGAATGTGCAAAAAAAGGTGGAAGCGTTATCACCTTCGGAGCAACAACCGGCGGAGAAGCGACCATAACCTTAAGGAAGGTCTTCGGCAGAAATCTGCGGATACACGGCGTATATATGGGAACAAAAGGTGAAGTTGCCCACTACCTAAAGTTTTTCCCCCACAGGCTAAAGCCTGTGATAGACAGCGTTTACAGTCTGGACGAGGTTAAAAAGGCTTACAAAAAGCTACTTTCACGGCAGTTTTTCGGCAAGATAGTGGTGAAGGTATGAACCCTATTTTAAAAATGGAAAACCTTACCGTATGCATAAACGGACGGATAATAATAGAAAACATAAATCTGGTAATAAACAGGAAAGAAATAGTGGCAATAGTCGGTCCCAACGGAGGCGGTAAAACAACACTGATAAAAACGGCACTGGGACTGATAGAGCCTACGGAAGGTAAGGTTGAAATACTGGGAACAACGCCTAAAAAGGCTGTAAAAACGGGAAAAATCGGATACCTACCCCAGAATGCGGACATTCCGAGGAACTTTCCGTTCTCCGTGCTGGACATAGTCCTTTTAGGTCTGGTAAGGTCAAAACTTTCAAAGGAAGAAAAGCTTGAAAAGGCAAAAAAATACCTATCTTACGTTGGTATGGAAGGTTTTGAGGACTACCCCTACAGCAGGCTCTCAGGCGGTCAGCAACAGAGAGTATCAATAGCACGTGTTCTTGTGGCTGAGCCGGAAATAATATTCTTAGACGAACCTTCCACCGGAATAGACGTGGTGGCACAGGAGAGTTTTTACGACTTTTTAAAAAAATTAAGGGACAAAAACGGAATAACGATAGTAATGGTATCCCACGACATAGGAGTGGTCGGGAAGTTCGTTGACAAGGTGGCAGGGCTTAACAGGTTCTTACACTACTACGGACACCCACGGGACTTTTTCCAGAAACACATACTTGAAAAGCTTTACGGCACGGACGTGGAATTGATAATCCACTCCCCCGAATGTGTAGCCTGCGAACATTTCCACGTGGAATTCAGGAAAGAAGATGGTTGAACTACTAACACTGCCGTTTATACAGAACGCTTTAATAGGTGGCGTAATACTTGCCGTTTTGCTGTCCGTCCTTTCCCTGTTTGTTTACC
>JAADDT010000050.1 GCA_013153765.1 Aquificota bacterium | reverse complement strand
CCAAACTCCCTTACCGTGGGACCGTATATGTCCACAACCGGCGTTTCAAAAGCCACCGCCATGTGGACTGGGGCAGAGTCGTTTGAGATGAGGGCTTTTGCGTGTTTTATCACGGAAAAACTTTCCCGTAAGGAAAGTCTGCCTATCAGGTTGATTATTCTGGCTTTGTTTTTTGTAAGCTCCAGTATTTTATTGCCGTAAAGTATGTCCTCCTGTCCACCTATCAAAACAGGCAGTTCTCCCTTCTCCACAAGCAGGTCCAGTAATTGGGCAAAGCCTTCCACAGTCCACCTTTTCGTGTTCCACTTTGACCCGGGGGCTACAGTCAGGTAGCTCTTTTCCCAAAGACCGAACTTTGCAAACCGCCAGTTTTCCTTCCTGTCAAGGAAAAGCTCCGGATACCTGTATATCTTTTCCTTACTGTACTGGGGAAGGACTGACAGTAATGACAGGTTCCTATCTATCTCGTGTCTGCCGTCAAATTTGTGTGGAACGGTTTTTGTGTACAGGAAAGAAAAACCTGCACTGTCAAAGCCTATCCTTTCAGGTATGCGGGCTAAAAAAAGGCTGTATGAAGCTCTGTGTGAACGGTGTGGTGATATTGCCAAGTCCGGCTTTTCCTTTTTCAGTATCCTTATTACGCTGGAGGTGGAATGGATTTTTTTATCAAACAAAACAAGCTTGTCTATGTAAGGATTGTTTTTCAAAACCTCCCTGCCGAAGGGCTTGGCTACCACCGTAAGCCTGCTTTCGGGAAACAGGTTTTTTATGCTGTGGAACAGTGGCGTCGTGAGTATCAGGTCTCCTAAAAATGCCGTCTGCCAGACAACTACCTTCATTACTTTTCTGTAAACCTGCCCATTGAGTAAAACTTTGCCTGTCTTTTTTCCACCAGCTCGTCAGGGGGAGTGTTAACAATTTCCTTCAGACTGTTCCTTAAAGCCCTTTTAAGCAGTCTGTACATCTTTTTAGGCTGTAAATGGGCACCTCCCAGCGGTTCGGGAACTATACAGTCTATAATGCCAAGCTCCTTCAGGTCTTTTGCGGTGATTTTCAGGCTTTCCGCCGCTTCCGGGGCTTTTTCCTGAGACTTAAACAGTATAGCCGCACAGCCTTCAGGTGATATTACAGAATAGACCGAGTTTTCAAGCATAAGTATCCTGTCTCCAACGCCGAGGGCAAGGGCTCCACCGCTACCCCCTTCACCGATAACGGTACAGACGATAGGCACCTTCAGACCGCCCATAGTCATTATGCTTTCGGCTATGGCTTGGGACTGTCCCCTTTCCTCAGCACCTATTCCCGGATACGCTCCGGGAGTATCAATAAAGGTAATAACAGGTCTGCCGAACTTTTCTGCCAGCTTCATCACCCTTACAGCCTTCCTGTAGCCTTCAGGATGGGGCATTCCAAAATTCCTTTCTATCTTTTCTTTAGTATCCTTTCCCTTTTCGTGTCCTATGACGGCAACGGGCATTCCGTCAAAGAAAGCAAATCCGGCAATTATAGCCTTGTCGTCTCCAAACCTTCTGTCTCCGTGAAGTTCCACAAAATCGGTAAATATGTTCTGTATGTAATCGCTGGTATGTGGTCTTTTAGGATGTCTGGCAAGCTGTACCCTTTCCCATGCGGTAAGCTGTTGCATCTTTTGTTTCGCAATCCGTCTAAACTCAGCCCTTGCCTTTATAAGCTCGGACAGTTTTTCCTTTTTTCCCTGTTTTACTTCCTTCCTTAAAAGCTCTATCCTGTCCGATAAGGACTGTATTTCCCTGCTTACGTCCATACCCGCTCCTTACAGGAATTCTTTTACTGCCATATAAAGATAAATAATATAAAATACACCGCCAAAGGTTAAGCCGAAAGGTATAAGCTTCTTCTCAACGTAAGAAAGCGTAAGGGCAAGGAAACCTGCAATAATCGTAAAAATTCCCGAAATCAACGCAAGTCCCGTAATGTTCCATTCGGTAAAAACTATGCCGAAGCTTACCGGAAGTGTGCTCTGGAACACCATAGCACCGCTGACGTTTCCTACCGCAAGGGCGTCCTTCCTCCTTAAAATCCAGAACACGCTGTTAACCTTTTCGGGAAGCTCGGTGGCTACCGGTGCAACAAGCAGTGAAAACAGCAGGGCGGGAAATCCAAGGGCGGTGCTTATCTGCTCAATACCGCTGACGAACATATGGGCTCCGGCTATCATTACTGCAAGGGACACGGCAACCTGAAGCAGTATTACTCCTATGTGTGGATTGGGATTTTTAGGTGAGAAATAGACCTTTTCCACCTCCTCAAGCTGACTGCTTTCACCTTTCAGCGTAAGCATAACGTAAAGGGCGTAAAGACCTACCAGAAAAAGTGCCGTAAATACCCTTAAGGTCGTGTTTTCAAAAGGAACTATGAAAAGGGCTATTGAATAGGCAAACAGGAAAAAAACAATATCCCTCCTGAAGCCGACGGTCTCTATGTTTATCTCCAGCGGACGGTTTTTCAAAATGTAGTGTCCTATCAGGACGGTAATCCCTATCAGGGGAAAGGCCAGAGTGGCAAGCATAAACGGGGCTCCCAGTATTGCTCCCACGCCTATTTCGTGTCCCTTACCGTCAGCAAAGAAAATTATGGCTATTATGGGCAGTATTGTTTCCGGCAGGGCAGTCCCTACGGCGGCAAGGACGCTACCTGTAAAGTTTGTTGAAAGGTTTAGCCTGTGTCCCAGTGCTTCTATGCCGTTTGTAAATACCTCCGCTGACAGGAGTATCAGCAAAAGACCTGCCACAAAAACGGCAACGTCTATCAGCATTTACTTTTCCATCCCTTTCAGTTTTTCCTTCAGCAGTTCTCCTAAAGTACCCAGTGCGTCTCCCTTCGGTTTTACCTTGTCAAGCACGGACTTCAGCTCGTTCCTTTCCCTGTCCTTCTCAAGGGCTTTTATGCTTAATATAATGTCCTTCCCTTTTATTTTTATAATTTTTGCCTCAACTTCCTGACCCATTGAAAGCTTGTCGCTCGGTATTTCTATCTTCTCCTTTGAAATCTGGGCAAGCGGTATGAAACCTTCCACCTCGTCGTCCAGCTCAACGAAAGCTCCCCTGTCTATCAGTTTTATAACCTTGCCTTTCACCACATCACCTTCCTTGTGTGATGCAAGGTAAGTTTCCCACGGATTTTCCTTAAACTGCTTCAGTCCAAGCTTTATCCTATCACCTTCCCTGCCTAACACCTTGAACTCTTTAGGATTTTTGCTTTTAAGGACTACAGATATGTTTCTTATTTTAGGATTCCACGTTGCGTCCTGCAGGTGTAAAACACCTTCCAAGCCGTTTCCCAGATCAACCACAGCCATTTTTGATTTTACTTCTTTTATTTTTCCGGACACTACAGAACCTTCAGGATTTTCCTGCAGGAACTTTTCTACCGGATGTGGAGTAAGGGCTTTTATGCTCAACTTTAGCCTTCTTTTGTCCCTGTCCAGCTCTATAATCTTCGCATTTACCTTCTGTCCAGTCTTGAAGTGCTTTTTATACTCAAGTGGCTTCATATGGTCCGTTTCCATTTTGTATATGAAACCTTCCACCTCTCCCACTTTTACCACTATACCGTAATCGTTAACCTCCTTCACCACCGCCTCAACAGTGTCTCCAACTTCCCTGTCAAACTCTTTCCACGCATCAGGCTCAAGGTCCCTTCTGGAAAAGACCACCTTCCTGTTTTCCCTGTCTATGTTCTTAACAGCAACCTCAACCTCGTCTCCTACAGAAAGCTCGTCCTGTATTTTCCTTGATTTGTCCCACGAGTAAAGTGCCTGCGGTAGAAAGCCGAAAACCACACCTTCAAGGGAAAGGACTGCTCCGTTGTCCAGCAGTTTAACCACTTTCCCTCTAACGGTCTGTCCTTCCTCAAGGAGGTTAAATATCTCCTCCCTTTTCCTTTCCTCCTCCTCCTTAAGCAGTTCTTTCCTTGAAACCACGATGTTTGGCTGTTTGCCACCTTCCTCAAACTTTATAACGTAAACATCAAACTCCGGCGGAGGCAGTTCTTCTCCCCGCCTTAAACCTGCTTCGGAAAACGGCAGGTAAGCTTTTATACCGTTAAGGTCTACTATAAAGCCTCTGTTAACCTTCCTTACCAGTTTTGCCTTTACCTTTTCACGGTTTTTAAAGGCGTTTTCTATCTTCTGCAGGTTTTCCCTGTAAAGCAGTGGTTTCCTTGAAAGAAGGTCGTACCCTTCCTTGTTTTTCTTTCCCAGATAAACCGCCTCTACTTCATCTCCTTCCTTCAGACCTTCCAGCTCGGAAGCGTCCATCACAACTTCCGTCTTCTGACCTATGTCAATGAAGGCGGTATCTCCCTGTATCTTTACTATCCTGCCTTTCACCTTCTCACCTTTACGGTAAAAATGGGGACTGGCAGTTTCTTCCTCCAGCAGTTTTTCAAATTCTGACTGGATATTTTCGTTTTCCATCATAAGACCTCAAGCAGTGGTTTAAGCAGAAATTTTAACATTTTTAATATAATAAGTGAACAGTGTAAAAACAGCCTTAACTGTATTTTGTAAGTGGGCAAACTTGAAGGAATGTATCTTTTGAAGTATAATATTGTTTTGCTTTAAATCGTGATTAAGGAGGTTGGCGGAAGATGTACGCTATCATAAACACCGGCGGAAAGCAGTACAAGGTAGAACCGGGAAGTGTGCTGAAGGTTGAAAAACTCCCTGCAGACGTTGGGGAAACTGTAGAGTTTGAGGCATCACTGATAAGGGACGACAGCGGAAACATAAAAACGGAAGGTAAGGTTGAGGCTGAAGTGGTTGAACACGGAAAGCACAAAAAAGTGCTGGTTTTCCACTTTAAAAGGAAGAAAAACTACAAGAAGCTCAACGGACACAGACAGCCTTATACCATGATTAAAATTAAAGAAATTAAAGGCTAAAAAGGAGGAATAAGATATGGCATCTAAAAAGAGTGGCGGTTCTGCAAAGAACGGCAGGGATAGTATAAGCAAAAGGTTAGGCGTAAAAAGGTACGACGGTCAGGTAGTTAAGGCAGGGAACATTCTCGTCAGACAGAGGGGCACCAGAATATACCCGGGCAAAAACGTAGGTCTGGGAAAGGACTACACGCTCTTTGCACTGATTGACGGCGTGGTTAAGTTTGAAAGGGCAAAAGGTAAAAAGGTAGTATCCGTATATCCGCTTGACGCTTAAAAACAGGGGGCTTTAAGCTCCCTTTAACTGAAATGTATCTTCTCCCTCTTGTAAGACCTTACCACTCCAAGAACAAGTCCTATTATCAGGGAAAAGGTAAGCATGGAACTTCCGCCGTAGCTCAAAAACGGCAAGGTTATTCCCACCACAGGGGCAAACCCGATTGTCATCGCTATGTTTATGAAAGCCTGAACGACTATCAGGGAAGCTGAACCAAAACAGATGTATTTCCCTTCCAAGTCCTTAACCTTCACACCCCAGTAGATTATACGCAGTCCTATAAGCAGGTAAACCAGCAGAATGCCGAAGGAAAAAATAAATCCCCATTCCTCACCGATTGTGGCAAAAATAAAGTCCGTATGCTGTTCCGGTAGAAAAAACAGTTTTGACTGTGTCCCTTCCATAAACCCTTTTCCCGTCAGCTTTCCCGAACCGACCGCTATCTGGGACTGGAGTATGTGGTAAGCACTTTTAAACGGGTCAGACTGGGGGTCTATAAAGGCAAGTATCCTTTTTTTCTGGTAGTCTGCCAGATGCTCCCATACCACAGGGGAGGCTATTATACCTGCTATAACCGTTCCTGCTATTACCCGCCTGTCCAAACCGCCGATAAAAAGCATACCTATCACAGGTATGAGTAAGGTTATTGCCGTTCCCAAGTCCGGCTGTTTAAGTGTAAGCACGAAAGGTACGGAAACGACAGCAAGGACTGTAAGGACGGTTTTCCCGTCAAGCTTTTCCCTGTTTTGTCCCAGTATGTAAGCTGTGATCAGTATGATAACGAACTTCATAAACTCGGAGGGCTGTAAGGTGAAAAGACCCAGATTTATCCACCTTTTTGCTCCCAGAATGGTCGTCCCGACAAACATTACGGCAACAAGCATTCCCACACCTATCAGATACAAAAACGGGGACAGGTTCAAAAGCTTGCGGTAGTTTATCAGAGGCATTACCAGTACTACTAAAGCTCCTGCCACAGCATACAAAACTTGCTTTAAATAAAGGTTAGGATACTCGTGGACTGAAGCACTGTATATGTTAGGCACGCTCCAGCCTATTAAAAACAGCGTGAGGAAAAGCAGTACCCAGTCGTATCCCTGCCACAGCTTACCTGATCTCATACAGAATACCTTCCCTGTGTAGTTGCTCAATAATGTCCTTCGTTATGGGAACAGCCGTCTTACTTCCACCTATACCGTGCTCAACAAAGACGGATATGGCGTACTTTGGATTTTGGTAAGGGACAAAATCAACAAACCAGGCGTGGTTCTGGAGAAACCACTTTTCTATCTTTACCTTCCTTTTCTTGTGGCGGAAAACCTGTGCGGTTCCTGTCTTCCCTGCGTTTTTTACCGGTGCTTCCTTCAGCAGTTTTGCCGTCCCCCTTTTTCCGTAAACAACATCGTAAAGTCCTTTCCTTACCACCTTGTAGAAAAACTCTTTCACCGGCAGTTCCCTTATTACCTCCGTTCCCGTCTGGACAAGCTCACCTTTTTCCATGTCAAAGTAAGCCTTTAAAAGTCTGGGCTTCATCACCTTACCGCCGTTAAGCAGTGGCACAAGCATCTTCACGCTGTCAAAGGGCGTGATTGCCAGAAATCCCTGACCTATGCTGTAGTTTACCGTATCTCCCAGATACCACGGCTCTCCCACATAACGGCTCTTCCATTCGGGGTCAGGCACCCTTGCAGTTTTCTTTTCTATTTCCGGATTTAGCTTCTCACCTATGCCGAAAAGGTTAGCGTAGTAAGTTATCCTTTCAGCTCCAAGCTCTATCCCTATCTGATAAAAATAAGTGTCGCAGGACATTTCAAGGGCTTGCATAATGTTTATCTTTCCACAGCCACGGGGGTCCCAGTTCCTATAAACCCATTTTCCTATAGAATACTGGGCACCGGAAAATATCCGCTGGTAAGGGGCTACAATCCCTTCCTGAAGGGCGGCTATTGAGACAACTATCTTAAATATTGAACCGGGGGGATAAAGTCCGTAAAGGGCTTTGTTAAAAAGGGGCTTGTACTGGTTTTTTACCAGCTCCTCCCATTCCTCCTTGCTCAAGCCGTCGGAAAATTTCTGCAGGTCGTAAAGGGGAAAGCTTAAAAGGGCTATTATGTCGTAAGTGTCCGGCTCAGCCACTATCACCGCTCCGGAATGCTGTCCGGAGTTGAGGAAAGCCTGATAAACTATCTTCTGAACCCTTGCGTCAACCGTAAGGTATATGTCGTTTCCCCGTTTAGGCTCTTTTTCCCAAAGCGTCCTTACTATCCTGCCCCTTGCGTCAACCATTACGGCTTTAGCTCCGTATTCTCCCCGTAAATACCTGTCGTAAATCTTTTCAACACCGCTTTTGCCTATCAGCGTATCGGGAGTTATGTCCGGATTTTCTTCAAGCTCCTTTTTTGAGGGATAACCTACAAAACCAAGGAGGTGTGGCATATACTTGGCGTAGTCCGTATAAACCCTCCTCGGCTCAACCTCCATAAAAACACCTTCAAACAGATACCAGTTATTGATAAAAGCCTTTACCTGACTGTCTGTAAGCCTTTTTTTCAGTACTACCTTCCGTGAGTAGCCTTTTTTTATTTTCTCCTCCGTCTCCCTGTCTATCTGTATGCCAAGTACGGAGGAAAGGGCTTCCTTCAGGCTGTCTAACCTTTTTTTCACCATGTACGGATATGTGTATATCTGGAAGGTGGGCTCGTCGTAAGCAAGGAGTATGCCGTTCCTGTCGTATATCTTTCCGCGGGGGGGATTGGACACCACCACACGCAGGTGGTTCCTTTCGGAAATCTCCCTATAGTAATCTCCCTTTATTATCTGCAGGTAAACAAGCCTCCCTGCAAGCAGTGAAAAAACCAGCACAAAAAAGCCTGCCAGTATTTTTACCCTGTTAAGTTTCATAAACCAAGCTTACTCCGTAAAAAACCAAAAAGTTA
>JAADDT010000067.1 GCA_013153765.1 Aquificota bacterium | reverse complement strand
TCTCCCCGTTGCCGTCTATCCAGTAAACTCTATTTATTATCTGGGAAAACTCACTGCCGTAAGCCCCTGCGTTCATCACAGTGGCTCCCCCTACGGTGGCAGGTATGCCCGCCAGATTTTCAAAGCCGGTAAGGTTGTATTTTTCTGATATCTGCTGGAGTGTTTTGAAGCTGACGCCTGCCTCAGCAAAGATGTAAAGCCAGTCCCCTTCCCACCAAGTTCTGTATTTTTTAAGGTATTTTGTGGAAATGAAAAGCCTGTCAAGGACGCCGTCGCCAAAAACCGTATTACTGCCTATGCCGATTGGAAAAACAGGTCTGTCCCTTTCTTTACCTTCCTTCAGCAGGTCTGAAACCTGACTGCCGTTTTTCGGGAAAAATACCTTCCTTGCCCTGCCTCCTATCCGTATGGTACACAGCTTTGACAGGTCAACAAACTCCTCATAATCTACCGATTTCATTTAATATCCTGTCCGTGATTACCTTTTCAGCGTCGTATATGGTAATATTTTTCAGCTTTTTTTCCACCTGTTCAAGCCCTTTTGAAAGTGCGTTTCCAATCTCCCTTTCAAGCCTTTGTGGTGTAAGCTCCCTTTCCTCAACGACCGTGGCAACTCCCTTTTCCTGAAGCCAGACGGCGTTGTAGTACTGGTGGTTTGAGACCGCGTGTGGAAACGGGACGAAAACTCCGTACCTGCCGGAAAGGATAACCTCGTAAACCGAGCCTGCTCCGGAACGGCAGACGACAGCATCGGCAGACCTGTATGCCAGTCCCATCCTGTCTATGTAGCTAAAGTACTTCACGTTTTGTGGCAGTCTTTCAGGTCTGGGAAAGTGCTTTCCGCCAATAAGGATAAACCGGAGGTCTTCCATCTTTTCAGCGGTCAGCAACGCCGTCTGGGACAGCTTCCTTGCCCCCTGACTACCGCCGAAAACGAGGACTGTTCTGCCTTCCCCAACGCCTAAAATCCGCCTTGCCTCCTCCTGCGTAAGCTTCAGGTCTTCCTTCAGGCTTTTCCTTACAGGCAGTCCGGAAAGGACTGTTTTTTCCGGAGGAAAAAAACGGCTTGAGTAAGGGAAGGTTATGAATACCTTCCTTGCAAAGCGGGAAAGGAGTTTGTTCGTATAGGAAGGTATGGAGTTCTGCTCGTGTAAAAAAAGAGGTTTTTTAGCCATAACGGAAGCCAGTCCAAGTGGCAGTGATGCGTATCCGCCGAAACAGAGGATAAAGTCCGGATTTTCCCGTTTTATTTCGTCTTTTATCTGGAAGGCGGTTTTCAAAAGTCCGTATGCTGACACCAGACCGCCAAGACCTTTCCCCCTTACGCCGGAGATGGGAAATAGCCTTTTTTTATCGGCAGGAAAGTCCTTACTCCCTTCTATACCTTTTTCCGTTCCAAAGTAGTGTATTTCAGCCCCTTTTTCTTTCAGACTTTCAGCTACAGCCAACGCAGGGTAAAAGTGTCCTCCCGTTCCACCGCCGGCTATGAAAACCTTCACAGTTCGGACCTTTTGTAAATGGTCATTTTAGGCTCTTTTGAAAGGCGTAGCAGTATGCCTGCCGATATGGACATTATCAGAAGGGAAGAACCTCCGTAGCTCACGAAAGGTAGCGTAAAGCCTGTGGGAGGT
The DNA here is from genome assembly GCA_013153765.1 of Aquificota bacterium. Taxonomy (GTDB): domain Bacteria; phylum Aquificota; class Aquificia; order Aquificales; family Hydrogenothermaceae; genus Persephonella_A. The sequence goes on along the minus strand of JAADDT010000067.1, from coordinate 6,638 downwards.
AGCAGGCTGGTGTTTACAGCCATGTGGAAAAGTCCCTGCAGTACTATCAGGTAAGTAATGCCAACTCCCAATACCTGTGAGAAGGTGTCGTCAAGCTCAAGGCTTATCTTTAGTCCCCTGAACAGTATTACGAGGAAAACGGCAATTAAAAACACAGCCCCAACAAATCCCAGCTCCTCACCTATCAGTGCGTATATGTAATCGGTGTGGATTTCAGGCAGGTATTTAAGCTTTTGTGTCCCGCCTCCTATACCTTCACCGGTAAGCCCCCCTTTCACGAAGGACAGTATTGACTGGAAAACCTGATAGCTTATGCCGGAGCGGTTTTCTATTGGATTGAGAAGTGCTGTTATCCTTTTTACCGCGTAATCACTGGTGAGTATGAAGTAGCCTATAGCGGGAAACGTAAGTATGGGAAACAGCAGTACCTTCCCTAAAGGTATGCGGGAGCTGAAAAGGACGAAGAAGACGAGGAGGGATATGAAAAGTGCCGCCCCCTTGTGTGGCTGTATTAGTATGAGGAAGGTTATTAAGGCAGGAACGGAAAGGACGGTAAAAAGCCCCTTCCAGCTGGACAGAAACTCCCTGTCCCTTTCCTTACGGTGGAGTATGTAAGCAAGGTAAAGCACAACCGACAGTTTTGCCAGTTCGGAAGGCTGGAAACGGATAAATCCTAAATCTATCCATCTTTTTACCGAAATACCTTTAACCTCTGCAGGGAAGATAAGGACTATTACCAGCAGAAAAACGGTAAACGCTGTAAGAGGGTAAGCCACCTTTTTCCAGAACTCTATCGGCGTAAGGTAAGCCCCAACCATAGCCAGTATGCCCACCACTATCCAAGCCACTTCCTTTTTTACTAAAGCAAAAGGGTCTTTATCCGTAAGTAGCGAAGGGACTGAAGTGGCACTGAAAACAAAAACAAGCCCGAACATATACAGTATGAAAAAGCTTACAACCAGTATGTTATCAAAATACGGATTTTTAACCATTTATACTTTCCACTACTTTGTTAAACTGCTCTCCCCTGTCCTTGTAATTTTTAAACATATCAAAACTGGCACAGCCCGGAGAAAACAGTACCACACTTCCCTTTTCGGCAGAAGAGAACGCTTCCTTAACAGCTTCCTCAAGACTGTCCGCCACTGAAACAGGTTTTTCCTTTACCATACTTTTTATTTTTTCCCTGTCCCTGCCTATCAGTATTACCTTTTTAAGGTTAGGCATACGGTCAAGGACGGAAAAGTCTCCCCCCTTGTATATACCTCCGGCTATTAAAACCACCTTCCTGTCCCTGAAGCTGGACACGGCTTTTTCTACGGACTGGACTGTGGTTGACTTTGAATCGTTATAAAAAGCCACGTTCCCTATTTCCCTTACAGGCTGTATCCTGTAAGGCAGTGGCTCAAGGTAAGGTATTTTTTCTTCTATTTTTTCAGGCTCTACTCCCTGAAGAACAGCCCCTATAAAGGCGGCTGTAAGGTTTTGTATGTTATGCTCACCGTCCAGCCGGAAGCCGTCAACCTCCACCTTACCTTCCTTCCCGTTTATCTTAAAAACTATCTGCCTGCCGTTCCAGTAAGCCCCTTCCGTCCCTTCAGGCAGTTTTTCAAGGGAAAAAAAGTACTTCCTTGCCCCCGTTTTTACATTCCTGACAGCCGGACTGTCCACATTCAGTACAGCCTGTCCCCTGCCGTCCATGTTTTTAAACAGCTTTTGTTTTGAAAGGTAGTAGTGGCATTCCCTCCTGTGCCAGTCAAGGTGGTCTGTGGTAAAGTTCAAAAACAGTGCCGTATCCGGCTTGAAGGTTTTTGTGCCGTATATCTGGAAGGAGGACAGCTCAAGGACGGACAGCCTTTTACCTTGTTCAACGGCAGTTATGAAAGGCTCACCGTAATTCCCACCGACGAAAGGCTCTTTTTCCTTCAGAAACTCCCCCAGCATGTACGTGGTAGTGCTTTTGCCGTCAGTGCCGGTGATTGCTATTATTTTCCCCCTGTAGAGGCGGTATGCAAACTCCACGTCGCCGATTATTTCTACCTTCTTCTTTCTGGACAGCCTGTATATACGGTGGTAAAAGGGAACTCCCGGAGACACTACGATTTGGCTGACCTTTTCCAGCTCACCTTCATCAAAATCCTTTTCGTCCCTGATTATGTATTCTATCCGGTTTTTTTCCATATAGGAGGCGAGTGTTTTTCCCGTCTTTCCCTTCCCGAAAATCAAAACCATCAAAGCTTCCTTAAAGGTGAGTATTTAAAATTATTGTATAATATAGAAAGCCTTTTACTGAATACAACAGGAATAGGAGAAAAAGAATGGGTAAAACCATAGAATTTACCGACGTGACCTTAAGGGACGGTCAGCAAAGCCTCCTTGCCACAAGGGTAAGGACGGAAGACCTGCTTCCTGCCGCTGAAAAGCTGGACAAGGCAGGTTTCTGGTCTCTGGAGGTATGGGGTGGTGCTACCTTTGACGTCTGCCTCCGTTATCTGAAGGAAGATCCGTGGGAAAGGTTGAGGAAGTTCAAGGAAGTTGCCCCCAATACAAAACTGGAAATGCTCTTAAGGGGTCAGAACGTTGTCGGCTACAGGCATTATCCGGACGACGTGGTTGAGGCTTTCGTGAAAAAGGCGGCGGAAAACGGTATAGACGTTTTCAGAATATTTGACGCCCTGAACGACGTCAGGAACATGGAAGTGGCAATATCGGTGGCGAAGGAAGAAGGAAAAATAGTAAAAGGCGTCCTTTCTTACACCATAAGTCCAGTCCATACGGTTGATTACTTCGTTAACATAGCAAAACAGCTTCGGGACTTGGGTGTTGACATTATCTCAATAAAGGATCAGGCTGGAATACTTTCACCTAAAGTGGCTTACGAACTGGTAAAAAGGCTGAAGGAGGAGGTTAAACTGCCTGTCCACCTCCACGCCCAGTCAACGGCGGCTATGGCTGAAATGACACTGCTGAAAGCCGTTGAAGCCGGTGTGGACATAATAGACACGGACGTGTCCACATGGTCGTGGCTCACAGCCCATCCCCCTAACGAGACTATGGTTTACGTTCTTAAGGAGTTCGGCTACGAAACCAAAATAGACCTGAAAATCGTTGAAGAGGTGGCAGAATACCTGAAAGAAGTGAGGAAAAAATACAAAAAATACGATACCGCCGAAAAGTGGCCTGACAGTCAGGTTCTCATACACCAAATCCCCGGCGGTATGATGTCAAACTTTATAGCCCAGCTTAAAGAAAACGACGCCCTTGACAAGCTGGACGAGGTTAAGGAAGAAGTGGCAAGGGTGAGGGAAGACCTTGGCTATCCTCCACTTGTCACGCCAACATCACAGATAGTTGGAACGCAAGCCCTGTTAAACGTTTTACAGGGTGAAAGGTATAAAGTTGTAACTAAAGAAACAAAAGATTACGTGAAGGGTCTTTACGGCAGACCTCCTGCCCCTATAAAACCGGAAATTATGAAGAAAATTATCGGCGACGAGAAACCTATAGAGGTAAGACCTGCCGACCTGCTTGAGCCTGAACTGGACAAGTGCAGTGAAGAGGCGATGAAAGTAGGTGCAAGGAGTGAGGAGGACATTATCTCCTACTGTCTGTTCCCGCAGGTGGCGAAAGAGTTCTTTGAGTGGAGGGAAAAGTACGAAAAAGGCGAAGCCCTTCCGCCCGAGATAGAAGAAGCTACGGGAGAGGAAAGCTGTCTTACAAAAGCCCCCATAGAATTTAACATAACGCTACACGGTGAGACCTACCACGTCCAGATAGCAGGTGTGGGTAGTCCTGTTGAAGGTGGAACACCTTATTTCGTAAGGGTTGACGGCAGACTTGAGGAAACTATAGTCCAGCCTATAAGGGAGATAGAGGTCGGCGAAAGGATGGAGACCTTACCTTCCGAAGCTGGAGTACCTGCCGGTAAAAGACCTAAAGCCGTTGACGTTGGTGATATAAGCTCACCTATGCCCGGAAAGGTGGTGTCCGTCAAAGTGTCCCCGGGAGACAAGGTTAAAAAAGGCGACGTTCTGCTCATAGTGGAAGCTATGAAAATGGAAAACGAGATACATTCCCCAATAGACGGCGTTGTTGAAGAGGTTTACGTAAGGGAAGGTGATCAGGTCAATCCTGACGAATGTTTAATGAGGGTTATGCCGGATTAAAATAAAAAAAAGGGGGTCTTAAAGCCCCCTTCCTGCTATTATTACTCTTCTTTGTTATATTCCCATTTTCCTGTCATCAGGTATTCGTGTATTGATTCTGCCGCGTCCCTGCCGTGTCTTATGGCAGTCACCACAGTATCACCGCCGTTTACCACGTCCCCGCCGGCGAATATACCTTCCACGTTAGTTCTGTATTTGTCGTCAACGGTTGACAGGTTGTTCCACTTGTCTATCTTCAGTCCCGGAATGTTTTTGTAAGCCACGTCGTTGTATCCCTGTCCGACAGCCATTATTACCGCATCACACTCTATAACGTGTTCAGAGCCTTCTATCGGTTTTGGTCTTGGTCTTCCGCCCTTTTCGTCCGGAACAAGCTCCATTTTTATACACTTAAGACCTACAACCTCTCCCTTTTCGTTTCCTAAAACCTCAAGCGGTTGTGTAAGCCAGTGGAATATTGCCCCCTCTTCAGCAAGGTGGTCCCACTCTTCGTCCTTTGCGGAAGATGTATCCCTCGTCCTTCTATATACCAGATGTGTTTCGTTTCCAAGCCTTATGGAGGTGATCATACAGTCAACTGCCGTAAAGCCACCTCCTATCACTGCCACTCTCTTGTTTTTCGGCAGTTCCACGTCCTCTTCAGGTGCAAGTAATGGGTGCGTGTGTCCAACGTTAAGCTTCATAAGGAAGCCTATTGCTGTGTAAACTCCCTTCAGGTCTTCCCCCGGTATGCCCATCTTTTTGCCTCTGCCTGAACCGACGGCAAGGAATATGGCATCAAAGTTTTCCATAAGGGTTTCTATCGGAATGTCCTTTCCTATCGTTACTCCGGTTATTATCTCAACGCCAAGCTTTTTGATAAGGTCTATCTCAAAGTCAAGTGCGTGTCTGTCAAGCCTTGCCATAGGTATGCCGTACCTCATAACACCTCCGGTGAACGGAAGTGCTTCAAAAATCGTAACGTGGTGTCCTTTCCTTGCAAGGAAGTAAGCGGCGGCAAGTCCTGCAGGTCCAGCCCCGACGACAGCTACCTTTTTGTCAGTAGGAGGCTCTTTTTCGTCTATCCATTCAATACCGGACATTCTAACGCTGTCCCCGACGAACCTTTCCAGCCCCCCTATGCTTACTGCCTGCCCGTTGTCCTTAAAGGTCAATACGCAGGTGCTTTCACAAAGCCTGTCCTGTGGACAAACTCTACCGCATACGGAAGAAAACGGGTTTTTCTCCCTTAAAATCTTGTAAGCCCCCCAGATGTCGTCGTGCTGTATCCTCTCTATCCACTTTTCCATCTCACTTTCAACCGGACAGGAGGGAGTACAGGGTGCTTTTCTACACAGGATACACCTGAATGACTCGTCCTTTGCGGCGGTATGTCCGTATCCAAGTATAAATTCCTTAAAGGTGTGTTTCCTCCTTTCCGGCTCCATCAATGGAAGTGGATTCCTGTCGTGCCTCCTGTAAATAGGCTTTTCCCTCTTTTTTTGCATCACTTACCTCCTGTTTATTTGTATAGTAAACTAAGCAGTGATTTTTGTGCGTGAAGCCTGTTTTCCGCCTGATCAAATATAACGTCCGCATACTTCTCAAAAACTTCTTCCGTTATCTCCTCCCCCTTGTGTGCAGGGAGACAGTGCATAACCAGAGCCTTTTTTGATGCGTGCTTAAGCAGGTTTTTATCCACCGTAAAGCCCTTAAATGCTTCCTTCTTTTCCTTTTCCCCTTCCTGCCCCATACTTATCCACACGTCCGTGTAAACCACGTCAGCCCCTTTAACAGCCTCCACAGGGTCGTTTGTTATGGTAATTTTCCCTTTACTTTTTTTAGCAAGCTGTAAAGCCCTGTAAACAGCCTTACCTGAAGGTTCGTATCCTACAGGTGTTGCCACAGCAACCTCAAAGCCAACAAGCCCGCCGGCTATAAGCCAAGTGTTTGCCACGTTGTTCCCGTCCCCCACGAAAGCAACCTTTATGTTTTCAACGGTTCCAAGCCTTTCCTTTATCGTCTGGAGGTCAGCCAAAATCTGGCAAGGGTGGAGGTAGTCTGTAAGTGCGTTTATAACAGGTTTGTCAAAGTATTTTGCCAGTTCCTCAACCTCCCTATGGGAGTAAGTTCTGATAACGATGCCGTCCAGATACCGTGCCATCACTCTTCCCGTGTCTTTTATGTCTTCTCCCCTGCTTATCTGGGTTGAGGAGCCGGTGATGTAAAGAGGCTGTCCCCCCATCTGGTAAACGCCCACCTCAAAGGATATCCTCGTTCTGGTTGACGGTTTCATAAAGATAAGACCGATGGACTTGTTTTTTAAGGATTTATCGGAAAAAGGCTTTTTTTTCAGCTTAATTGCGTAGTCTATAACCTGCAGAACCTCTTCCTTCGTCAGCTCGTCAAAGTTAATAAAATCCCTTTTCACTCTATCCCTCCTTTAATTAAAAAATAAAATATAACACTGTTTGATTTTTTATTCAACCGGTG
>JAADDT010000018.1 GCA_013153765.1 Aquificota bacterium | reverse complement strand
AAGGTTTACCTTACCAGAAGCAGGGACAGGTACGTAAAGCTTTACGACAGGACAGTATTTGCGGTGAAGAAGAAGGCAGACCTTTTCATCAGCATACATTGTAATGCCTCTCCCACCAGAACGGAGTCAGGTACTTACATCTATACCTTGAACCTGAGGGGGGCAAGGTCAAAGCTTGCCAGACTGGTTGAGCAGAGGGAAAACAAGGCGGTGATAGATTACGTTAAGGTAAGTGCAAATCCTGTAGTGAACAGGATAGTGGCTGACCTTGCCATAAGCACCACAATGAACGAGGGCAGGAGCTTTGCAAAACATTTAAGGAAATACCTGAAAAGCATCACTGACTTTAAGGACATAGACAGTGCGAACTTTGCAGTACTGAAAACGCCGGGCATACCTTCCGTCCTGATAGAGGTACTTTACATCACTGATCCTGTGGACGCACAACTGCTTAAAAACGACCTCTTTCTGGAAAATTTCAGCTTCGGCATTTATAATGCTGTAGTGGATTACTTCTTTCAGGAATAGTTAATGTTAGTAGGTATAGACATAGGAAATACCACTGTAGAGTTCGGTTTCATATACAGTCTTAACAGGATACACACATACAGGCTTAAAACGGACAAGGGCAAAACCTCTGACGACTGGCTTCTGGACATCTCCCATATCCTATCCCTTGAGGGAAATCCTGAGGTGGAAGCCTGCCTCGTGTCTTCCGTTGTGCCTATAGTTGAGGACAGGATAGGGGAAGGGTTCCTGCGGGCAACGGGAAAAAAGCCGATTTTTGTAGGAAAGGACATTCCCGTTCCCATAAAAAACAGGTACGCAAATCCTGAGGAGGTGGGCATAGACCGTCTGGTGAATGGCTTTGCCGTTTCGGTGAAATACGGCTTTCCTGCGGTTGTGGTTGATTTCGGCACGGCAATAACCTTTGACGTGGTAAACGAAAGGGGGGAATACGAAGGTGGTGCAATATTTCCCGGGATAGACGCAAGCATATCAGCACTGTTTTCAAAAACGGCAAAACTCCCTTCCGTAAACCTGAAAGGTGAAAAAAAGGTGATAGGGAAAACGACCGTGGACAGCATAAGGTCAGGCATATACTTTGGCTACGTTTCCCTTGTTGAAGGTATGGTTGAGAGGATAAACAGGGAAGCCGGATACGGTCATAAGATAATACTTACAGGTGGAGGAGGGAAGCTGATAAGCGAGGGACTTTCAATCCCATATACTTACGATAAATACCTGCCTATGAAAGGTCTGTATCTGGTCTATCAGGCTTACAGGAAGGGAAGTTAAGCCCTTTTCCTGTTGCTTTTTCACTAAAATACCTTTAGTATAATTTATTAACAAAATCAGGAGGTATAGTGGCATGGAGGCAACTTACGGCGGAATTCCACCGGCAGAGGTAATCCTGTTTGTTCTTATGCTTGCAATGTTGCTGGTTCTGTGGGGCACAATTATGTACAAGATGGGTACCAAGGAGAAGTAATGTCCGAAGGGAAAAAAGGGTATCCATTTGCACTGGTTGGATTTTTCATAACGGATAAGGAAGCGGAAGACTCAATAAGGGTGGGGCTTGATCCTGAAGAAGTGGAAAGGGTTAACGAGCTGATAAAGAAGACCTTCTTTAAAGAGGGCGTTGATGTGGTTGTTACTCCCTTCGTCGTACCTCCCGATCAGGTAAAGAACGCACTTGACCAGCTGGCTGAAGTGTTATTCTCTTCTCCGGAGGAGGAAAAAGGAAACTGATGGTAAAGGTTGTAATATCCGGAATAATGGGCAGAATGGGGCGTAAAATCGCCCAGCTGTCCCATAACGACAAGGACGTTCAGGTTGTTGGCGGGGTTGAAAGTCCCGATTGTGCCCACTTCCACAGCAGTGTGGGGGAGGTTATAGGGGCTGATCTGGACGCTCCTATAGTCTCCGACCTTGCCCAGATAATAGACAGGGCTGACGTGATAATTGATTTTGCCGGCAACACGGAGGCGGTGCTTGGACACGTCAGGCTCGCCGCCGCAGACAGGAATAAAAAGGCTGTGGTAATTGGAACCACAGGTTTTACTGAAGACCAGATTAGGGAGTTGGAGGAGCTGGCGAAGGAAATTCCTATAGTTTTTGCTCCAAATATGAGTATAGGTGTTAACCTACTGTTTAAACTGGTGCAGGAAGCGGCAAAAGTCCTGAAGGACAAGGGGTACGACATAGAGATAGTTGAGATGCACCACAGATACAAGAAGGACGCACCTTCAGGAACGGCTGTAAAGCTGGTTGACATACTTAAGAAGGAGACAGGCATACAGAAGGTAGTCTACGGCAGGTCAGGTAATTACGAGGAGGGGAGACCTTCCGATGAGATAGGCGTTTTTGCCCTAAGGGGCGGCGATGTGGTAGGCGAACACACGGTCATATTTGCAGGTCTGGGTGAAAGGATAGAGCTGTCCCACAGGGCAGGCTCAAGGGACATATTTGCAAAGGGAGCTGTTGAGGCGGCAAAGTGGGTTAAGGACAAGCCTGCCGGTCTTTACGATATGATGGACGTGCTCGGTCTTAAATGAAAAAAAAAGGTTTTATCCAGTATTTATCCATAGGCACTATCGGTCTCCATCTGGTTTCAGGCGTTGTTGTAGGGGTTCTTATCGGATACTTCCTTGACAAGCATTTTAATACTTCACCGTGGTTTACCATAATATTTTTCTTTTTCGGCGTTGCCGCCGGCTTTAGAAATATGTATAAAGACGTTCAAAAATACGTGGTTTCACAGGAAGAAGAAGAAAACAGTCCTAAACGCTGACCTTACTCTGTTTTTCAATCTCCTCCTTTATGGCACCTATCAGTTTTTCTTTTACGGTTTTTTCATCACCTTCAATTCTGCAACCTGCCGCATCCCTGTGTCCGCCTCCGCCGAACCGTTTTGCTATCTTCTGGACGTTTATCCTTCCCTTTCCTCTCAGTGAAACACGCCACGTTTTCCTGTCCTCTTTCTGTATTATGATGAAAGCCACCTCAACGCCGTCCAAACTGCGGGCAAAATTTACAAAACCTTCCGTGTCCTCCTCGGAAGCTCCCGTGCCTTCTATAAACTCCCTTCTGACGGAAAGGGAGGCTATCTTTCCGCCGTAATCTATCTGGAGTGTTGAAAGGGCTTTGTTAAGCAGGTGTATTACGGCAGGCTTGTTCCTTTCAAATACCAGAGAGGCTACCTGTGAAGGATTCACACCTTTTGATACCAAGTATCTGGCAAATTCAAAAGCCTCCTCGTTCACGTTGTTGTGTCTGAACGAGTTTGTGTCCGTAAGCAGACCTGTATAAAGGCAGGTGGCTATACGGTGGTCAATTGAGTTTTCGTCCCATTCTTTCAGCAGTCTTCCAACGACGACGGTAGTTGCCGCCGCTTCCGGGTCAACGTAGTCGTTTTCGCTTTCCTGCACGCCGTCAATGTGGTGGTCTATACGCATGTACTCCTTTGCCTGCACAGGGGCGTCAACTCTGTAAAATCCCGCCGCATCAAGCACGACAGCAAGGTCAAAACTGTCCGGCAGGGGGAGTTTTTCTATACGGTCAACCTCCGGCAGAAAGTCATAGATATGGGGAACAGGGTCCTTCATAGCCATACGGACGTTTTTCCCTTTTTCCTTCAGGAACAGGTAAAGGGCAAGCATACTGCCTATCCCGTCTCCGTCCGGATTGTGGTGTGTTGCCAGCAGTATTTTTCCGTCCTCTTTTTTCAGCCTTTCAACCGTTTTGTTTATGTTGTCCATCACCTTTTCTCCCTTTTGTTCTTTTCCAGATAGGGGCAGATGTCCGCAAGCTTACAGTTTGCACAGTCAGGGTTTTTTGCCTTGCATATATACCTGCCAAACAGCACCATAGCCTTTGACAGGTAAGTCCAGTCTTCCTTTCCAAATATCCTTGAAAGCTCCTCCTCAATTTTGTCCGGATTGTTTGAACCTGAAAGTCCAAGCCTTTGGCTTACTCTTTTGACGTGTGTATCAACCACAACCGCCGGCTTGTTGAAGGCGTTTACCAGTATCACGTTTGCCGTTTTCCTGCCTACGCCGGGCAGTTTTGTCAGCTGGTCTATACTGTCAGGCACTTTACCGCCGAAATGTTTAACCAGAAACTCACAGCATTCCTTTATCAGCTTTGCCTTCCTTTTGTAGAAGTTTACCGATTTTATTGCTTCTTCTATTTCTTCAAGGGGAGCTTCTGCCACGCTTTCTGGCGTTGGGAACTTTTTGAAAAACTGGGGTGATATTTCGTTGACCTTTTTGTCCGTAGTCTGGGCGGCTAATATGGTAACCACAAGCAACTGGTAAGGGTTCTCAAAGTTCAGGTCTGTCCACGGCTGTGGGTAGTGTTCCTTCAGCCTGCTTATTATCTGTGCCTGATTTATACCTTTATTGGAAGAGGCTTTTTTGCTGTCCTTTTTGCCCTTCACTCTCTTTCCCTTTCCCAATTTCTTTCATTAATGTTTTAAAGCCAAGCTGTTGGAATACCTCCTGAAGTTTTACAAAGTCAGCCTTTCTTTTCTTCAGGTCTTCCGGAGTTATATCAAGGGGAATGTCCGTTTTCAGCTTTACCAGAAACCTGTTCCTTTCCAGCCTGTCCTCCGCTTCCTGAAAGGCTTCCTTCAGCTTTGGCTTCAGCTGGTCTATATTTTGTAGTATTTTTTCCAAGCTACCGTACTGCTCAAGCAGTTTTGCCGCCGTTTTTGGACCTACACCTTTAACGCCGGCAATGTTGTCAACACTGTCTCCAACCATAGACAGGTAGTCTATGAACTGCTCCGGATAAACGCCGTATTTCTCCTTGACAGCTTCCCTGTCGTAAAGCTTTTCGCTTACAGGGTTCAGGATGGAAATCCCTTCTTCTATTAGCTGTAGCATATCCTTGTCCGGCGTTACCACTATCACCTCAAAGCCTTCTTCTCTGGCTTTTTTAGAAAGGGTGGCTATTATGTCGTCAGCCTCAAACCCTTCCTTTTCTAAAATTTTAATCCCGAAAAGCTCAAGCACCTTTTTAAGGTACGGTATCTGCACCTTCAGGTCGTCCGGCGTCTCTTTCCTTGTGGCTTTGTATTCTTCGTACCTGTCGTGCCTGAAGGTTTTACCGGGCAGGTCAAAAACCACCGCTATGTATTGGGGCTGTAGCTGGCTGATCAGTTTTGAGACCATTCTTACAAAGCCGTAAATGGCTCCCGTAGGCATACCTGCCTGATTGGTAAGGGGCGGAAGGGCGTAAAATGCCCTGTATAGGTAAGACGAACCGTCTATTAAGACCAGCTTTTTATTTTTTCCCATTAGAAGGAGTTTGTCCTGTTCAGGTAAAGGAATTTAAGGGGGTTTATAAGCTTGCCGTACCTTCTTATTTCGTAGTGGAGGTGGACGCCTGTAGCCCTGCCTGTACTTCCTGCGTAGCCTATAACCGTTCCGGCTTTCACCCATTTTCCTTTTTTAACTCTAATTTTGGAAAGGTGCCCGTAGTAAGTTTTGTATCCGTATTTGTGTTTTATTATAACCACCTTGCCGTAGCCTGATTTCCAGCCTGCAAACTCAACGTAGCCGTTTGCAGTGGCAAAGACAGCCTGCTTGTATCTGGCTTTCAGGTCCAGTCCGGAGTGGAAAGCCCTCCTGCCGTTGAAAGGGTCCCTCCTTTTGCCGAACCGTGATGTTATTTTTCCGTAAAGGGGAACGCCTATAGGCACGTCAGCCATAACCTTAAGGAGTTTGTCTATGTTTTTGTCCAGATTTTCCGCATACAGCTTTAGTTTTTCACCTTCTTCAGCAGGTATGAACTTACCACCTTGGGGCAGTCTTATTCTGATGCCTTTCCTTTTGAGGGTCTTGTTTGCCTTTTTTATCTTTTCTTCTATTACTTTCAGCTTTTTAAACAGGACTTCCTTTTCTTGTGCCACCTTTTGTAGCTGTTCGTCCTTTTCCTTTAACTCCTCTTTAAGCCTTTGTATCTCAAGCTCCTTCTGTGCCAATTCCTGCTTGAGTTTTTTAATGTCTCCGGACGAGTTGAGGGCAAGGAACAGTGCTGTAAACGATGCCACAGTCAGTCCTATCAGGTAGTACTTAATAAGGCTGTTTTTCTCCATCTTTTAACCTTTTAGCCACCTTGCCACTTCTTTTGCGTGGTAAGTAATTATTATATCCGCTCCAGCCCTTTTCATGGAGGTGAGCGTTTCTATTATAACCTTTTTTTCGTCAATCCAGCCGAGTTTTCCAGCACCTTTTACCATAGAGTATTCACCGCTTACGTTGTAAGCCGCCACAGGCAGGTTAAACTGCTGTCTTATGTCGCTTATTATATCAAGATAGGCAAGGGCTGGCTTTACCATCACTATGTCAGCCCCTTCTTCCACGTCAAGGGCTACTTCCCTTAACGCTTCCCGCCTGTTTGCCGGGTCCATCTGGTATGTTCTCCTGTCTCCAAACGCCGGCGTTGAGTCCGCCGCGTCCCTGAAAGGTCCGTAATAGGAAGAGGCGTATTTTGCCGAGTAAGCCATTATGGGAATGTCCGTAAATCCTGCTCCGTCCAAAGCTTCCCTTATGGCTTTTACCACACCGTCCATCATACCTGAAGGGGCTACCATATCCGCTCCCGCTTCTGCGTGGGAGATTACCTGCTTTTTTGTGTTTTCAAGGGTTATGTCGTTTGCAACGTCCTGTCCGTGTAAAACGCCACAGTGTCCATGTTCCGTATATTCGCAAAAACATACGTCCGTTATCACGTAAAGCTGTGGAAAGTTTTTCTTTATGTGTCTTATTGCCTGCTGTATGATACCTTCCTCGTTCCACGTTTCGCTTCCTACCTCGTCTTTATGGGCAGGTATTCCAAACAGCAGGACGGCAGGGATATCAAGCTGGGCTACCTGCTCCAGCTCTTCGTCTATCCTGTCTAAAGACCATCTGTATATGCCGGGCATTGAGGGTATTTCTTTTTTTATGTTCCTGCCTTCTTCTATGAAAAGGGGGTATATAAGGTCGTCAACGGACAGGCTGTTTTCCCTGACCAGCCTTCTTATGTTTTCGTTTTTCCGCAGTCTCCTTGGTCTGTGTACCGGGAAAGCCATCTTTATTCTCCTGTTCCCTTTAATAATTACATTATACTACCTGCAGGAAAATTTTACCTGACAAATTGAGGTGATGACAGCCGTCTCCATTCTCAGTATGTATTCTCCCAGAGAGTAAGGCAGAAATCCTTTTTCTTCCAGCAGTCTTACCTCCTCCTCCGTAAAACCGCCTTCACCTCCAACCACCACCGCCGCGGTTTTACAGCTTTCTCCGGCTGTTAAGCTCCTTTCCCTTTCCTTTTCGTAAAAAAGCACCTTTTTTTCCGCCTGTGTTTTTATTTCTCCTATCTTTATCGGCTTTTCTATTTTTACGGGAAACAGTCTTCCACACTGCTTTATTGAGTTAAGGGATATTTTTTCCCACTTTGGCAGTTTTTTTATAACCTGCTGTGGCTTTACCGCACTGTTTTTTGTTATTACGGGTATAAGCCTTTCCACTCCCAGCTCGGTAATCGGCTCTATCAGTTCGTCAACCTTTGACAGTCTGTTTGGCATACCTAAAAAAAGCTCTATGCGGATTTTTTCCTCCGGCGGGTTTACCTTACCTACCACCTCTCCCCTGATCTGTTTTTTGCCCACTTCCTCCACACGGCAGAGGAAAACTTCTCCCTGAAGGTTGTTTACTTCTATAAGCTGTCCCTCCTTTATCCTCCTTACCTTTGCGTGGTGGTACTCCTCTCCCTCAAGACTGAACCTGCCGTTTTTAACCTGTCCTATGAAGCGTGCCAGTCCCACGGCTTTATCCCCGAAGTAGTTTTTTAACCAGTACTGTTATTGTAAACACGGCTGAGTAAACGAGGACTATGGTAGCTCCCGAAGGCAGGTCGTAGGCGAAGGACAGAAATATACCTGCCAGAACCATAAGAACGCTTAAAATGACGGAAAAGGCAAGGATTTTCCTGTAATGCCAGAATATCTGGTTTGCGGTGGCTGAAGGGAGTATCATCATAGCTGAAGCCAGTATTACGCCCACAAGCTTTACGGACAGGACTGTTGCCACAGCTATTATGGTAATAAGGCTGTAGTAATAAAAAGAGGTGTTTATACCGCTGGTGTAAGCCACCTCCTCGTTATAACAGCAGTACATAATCTTACCGAAGAACGCGTATATAAATCCCAGTGCGAAAGTAGAAAAGACAAGCAAAACAGCTATGTCCGTCCTTGATATGGTAAGTATGTTCCCAAACAGGAAGGTAAAAAGGTCCGTGTTGTAGTTAGGTGAAAGGGTTATTATTACCACT
>JAADDT010000117.1 GCA_013153765.1 Aquificota bacterium | reverse complement strand
AAAGAAAAGGCAAAAATCCTGTCAAAGGAGGTTGAAAAACACATAAAAGAACTGGCAATGCCGGAAGGCAGATTTACGGTGAAAATAGAGGAAACAGAGTTTGGAGCAGACGGCAAGGACAGGGTGGTTTTCCTTTTTTCGGCAAACAAAGGGTTTGAACCTGCCCCCATAGACGAGACCGCTTCCGGCGGTGAGCTGTCAAGACTTTCCCTTGCACTGAAGCTGGTTATAGGCAGTGATGTTGACTGTATGATATTTGACGAGATAGACACGGGAATAGGCGGGAAAACAGCCGGCTACATGGCACAAAAGCTGAAAAAACTGTCTGAAGACTATCAGGTAATACTGATAACCCACCTGCCCCAGATAGCCGTCCACGGAGACAGGCATTTTTACATAGAAAAAATGTACTCTGAAGGAGGAACAACCGCCGTCATTAAACAGGTTGAAGGTGAAGAAAGGATAAGGGAGATTGCCAGAATGTTAAGCGGAGCTGAAGACAGGGAGACGCTGGAGCTGGCAAAACAGATATTGGAAAAAGCGGGAAAGGTATAATACATGAAAAAACACAACTACAAGCTGACCATAAGCTACATCGGAACACACTACCACGGCTGGCAGAGGCAACCGGAACACATTACAGTCCAGCAGGTTTTGGAAGAAAACCTTGAAAAGCTGTTTAAGGAAAAGATAAGGCTGACGGCGTCAGGCAGAACCGATGCTGGAGTCCACGCCCTTGGACAGGTGGCTAACTTTAAGACGGAAAAATACAGGAAGCCGGAAGAGATAATGAAGTTCCTGAACGCATCACTGCCAAGGGACATTGCGGTCCTTTCTGCGGAGGAAGTGCCGCTGTCTTTCAACGCCCGTTTCAGTGCAAAGGGAAAAACCTATTTTTATAGGATTTACACCAAGCCTGATCCTTTCCTTTACGGCTTTGGCTGGTTCGTATCAAAAAGGATAAACATAAAGGAAATGGAGGATGCCCTTGACCTGATAAAAGGCTACAAACAGCTAAAGAGCTTCTCAAAAAAAGGCGACTACCTGCGGGAGGAGGTAGACATAAGGGAGCTTTTCCTGAAATACGACGGGAAAATAATAGAGATACACATTACAGCTTCCCATTTTTTACGGTACATGGTAAGGAAAATCGTTGCCCATGCCTTACGAGTAGGAACGGGAAACCTGTCAATAGACCAGCTTAAGGAGATTATTGAGGCAAACGATCCAAACAGAGGGATTTACATAGCCCCGCCTGAAGGTCTGTTCCTTAAAGAGGTCTATTACTGAAAGTTTGCAAAAAACCTTCCACTGAAAGAAAATATAAAAATAATAAAATCCACCACTGAAGAGGAAAAAAATGGAAGAAAATACAGACTTCAAAGCCGGCTTTGTTGCCCTCGTAGGCAGACCTAACGTGGGAAAGTCAACGATACTGAACAACATTTTAGGGACTAAACTGTCCATAGTAAGCCCCAAACCGCAGACAACCAGAATGAGGATACTGGGTGTTAAACACGACAAGGACGCCCAGATAATATTCCTTGACACTCCCGGCGTCCAGAAAGGGAAGGACATTTTGACGAAGGTGGTTATGGAAAGTGCGGTAGGCAGTATGGAAGAGGCTGACCTGATAGTTTTCATAATAGAGGCTGACAAAGGCTGGACTAAAGAGGACGAGCAGATACTTGAAAACTACCTGAAAAAACTGGACAAGCCGGTAATACTGGTAATAAACAAGATAGACAAGATGCAGGACAAAAGGATGCTACTGCCCCTTATAGAGGAAAGTGCAAAAAAGTATAACTTTGTGGAAATAATACCTGTGTCAGCGGTAAAGGGAGAAAATCTGGACAGGCTGATTGAAGCCATTAAAAAATACCTGCCCCAATCCCCACCGTTGTTCCCTGAAGACCAGATTACAGACCTGCCCCTGAAGTTTTACATTGCGGAAATAATCAGGGAGAAAATATTCCAGAACACCAAGCAGGAGCTACCTTATTCAGCCGCCGTTGAGGTGGAAAACATAAGGGAAGGAGACAAAAACAAGGACATGCTTTTTATAGACGCTACCATTTACGTTGAAAAGGACAACCACAAGGGAATAATAATAGGCAGAAAAGGACAGATGCTTAAAAAGATAGGTCAGCAAGCAAGAGAGGAGCTTGAACATCTACTCGGCAAGAAAGTCCACCTGAACCTGTGGGTAAAGGTAAAGCCAAAGTGGAAGGAGGACATAAGGCTACTGAAAATGCTGGGATACCAATACATATCTTGAGGAGAGGGACTTGCTTACGCCGACGCTTAACGTTTTGAAGGAAACGCTTAAAAGACTTTTGTATAAGGGAAACTACAGAGCTTTAGAAAGGATACTCCAGAAGACGCACAAGGGAGACCTTGTGGCTATTTTCAGGTACCTTTCCCATCAGGAAAGGGTAAAGATATTCCAGATACTTATGAACATAGACATTGAAAAGGCTTCTGACCTGCTTTACGACCTTGACGAGGAGATGCAGGTTGAGATTTTAAGAGCTTTGCCCACGAAAGAAGCGGTAAGGATACTGATAACCTTCTCCACCGGCGAAATATCCAGAATAATAGACAAACTGCCTGTGGAACTGCAGAACGCCATACTGGAAAAGCTGGCTGAAGAGGAAAAGGAGGAGCTGAAAAAGTTCATATCTTACGGTGAGGACAGCATAGCCCCCCTTATCAGTGAGGAATACATAGCGGTTGAGGAGGAAAAGACTGTAGAAGACGTGCTGAACGTCATAAGAAGTGCCCCTGAAGATACGGAAGTTTTGTACATTTACGTGGTGGACAAAAAGGACAGGCTTGTGGGAGTGGTATCCATAAAAGAAGTGCTTACAGCCCCGCCAAACGCCCAGATAAAGGACATAATGCATACAGACGTGATCTCCATAAGAGCCGACGCAAAGAAAAACGAGGCGATAGACATATTCCAGAGGTACGACCTGCTTATAATTCCGGTCGTTGACGAAAACGACGAGCTTATAGGCGTTATTTACATTGACGACATTCTGGACGCCATCACGGAAAAGACCACGGAAGACTTTTTCAAAATGGCTGGAGCACAGGAGGAGGAGCTGTTTTACACAAACCAGATACTAAAAACAGCCAGATTAAGACTGCCGTGGCTTTTGGTGGTGGTTTTTGGAGAGCTTGTTTCCGCCTTTATTATCAGCGTGTTTGATTTTACCATAAGGCAGTTTTTACCTATCGTTTTTTTCCTTCCGCTGGTTGCCGCCATATCCGGTATGATCAGCTCCCAGTCAGCCATAATAACCGCACGAGGTCTGGCTACAGGGAAAATAACGGAATACTTTAAGGACTTTCTCCACTTTTTATTCAGGGAGGTAAAGGTGGCGGTAATTATCGGCTTCGTAATATCAGTGATAGTGGGAATAATAGCCTCCATCTGGATTTCAACGCACATAATAGGTCTGGTGATAGGCGTGGCTTTATTCCTGAACATAGTGATAGCCGCCTTCGTTGGAGGACTGCTTCCTTACATCTCCCTTAAGATACACAAAGACCCAACCGTAGCCACAGGACCTATCACGCTTACGCTGAACGACATAATAGGCATACTGATATATCTGGGAACTGCCACATTTTTCCTTGAATACCTGAAAATACAGTAATCAAAGCAGTTTCATCTTCATTATCTCCCTTACACGCTGGGACACTGCCCTAACCGCCTCCTCCAGTATCAGCTTTCCGTATTTTTCCTTTGCAAGCCACGGAGCGGACTTTACTCTACCGTCAGGAAAAGCCTGCTTAAACTCCTCCGGAGACAGAGGGAAGTAAACCTGTATTTTGTTGTTTAGCCTTTTCCTTTCCGCAGGCTTTGTTTTAAACGCTTCCGGTCGTAGCAGTTTGGTTATTGACACTTCCGAAGGTGTGGCGTGGTATCCGTTTTTGTCTTCAAAAATGTCCCTTTCTACCTCCTGAACCTCCGGCAACCAGAACCACGATATTACCTGAAAAATCCCCTTTTTGTTTTCCTGCTTCAGGCTGGCAAATGCGGTCTTTATCGGCTCTTCGTTTCCACCGTGTCCGTTTACGAAAACTATCCTGCGGAAGCCGTGCAGTAGCAGTGAGTTTACTATGTCCTTTACGACCGCAACTGTGGTTTCGGGAGACAGGGAGATAGTCCCTTTAAAGCCGAGGTGGTGCTGGGACATTCCGTAAGAAAGTGTGGGAGCTACCAGCACGTCCAACCTTTTGCCCACTTCCCTTGCCACCGCCTCTGCCGTTATGAAGTCCGTTCCCATCAGACCGTACGGACTGTGCTGTTCCGTTGAGCCTACAGGTATGAGTATGGTGTCCTTTTCCACAAGGTAAGCTTCCACTTCCACGTAAGACAGGTTTTCTAAAAGCATCACTCCACCTTCAGGTAGTATTTAAACTTTTTATAGTATCTCAAATTTTTCAGCTCTTTTAAATCGTTAAACCTTCCCTTTTCCTTTCGCATTTTTATTATTTTTTCTGCGGTTTTTTTCCCTATGTAAGGGACGCCTATCAGCTGTTCCTTTGTTGCAGTGTTGATATTTAGCTTCAAGTCTTCAGGTCTGTATTCAGGCTTTGTAAAAACTGCATATCTCATCAGAAAGGAAAATGTGATCAATACAGCCGTTATTACGGACTGGTAATGCAGTACATTACTGTCCCAGAGCTTCCCTGCCGTGTATCTCATTTTGCAGACCTAAAAGGCTTTCTATCAATTCCATGTCCTTTCTCGTTATTCTTACCTCGTAGTCTGCCTTTTTCAGCGGGAAAGGGTATCCTGCCACCGAGTAATAGGACAGGAAGTCCAAAATCTCTTCCGGCGAAACTCCCTGATTATCTGGGTTTTCGTAAACCTCAATAAGGGAAACTG
Organism: Aquificota bacterium; assembly: GCA_013153765.1. Taxonomy (GTDB): domain Bacteria; phylum Aquificota; class Aquificia; order Aquificales; family Hydrogenothermaceae; genus Persephonella_A. Next base: position 3,515 of record JAADDT010000117.1, on the reverse strand, counting down.
TCCTGCCCCTGTCGTATTTGGCGTAAAAGTATTTCAGTGATATTTCCTTCAGCTGGTAAGTTATGTCCTCCTCCATAAACTCAAACCTTTCGGAAAACTCCCACTTTAACTCATCAAGGTTTATGTAAATAGGGTCAGAGTATCCTTCCCCGTCTATAAACTTGTGGAAAATCCTGATGTCCGGCAGTGAGCGGTTGAATATTTCCGTTGAGTGTGATGTTTTTGCCACGCCGACCACAAGCGGATTCCAGTCCAGACCGTAAAAAAGCTGGTGTAGTAAAAGCAGGTATTCAAAGTAAGCTATTTTTGAAAGTGTGGCTTCCAGAATGTCTAACCTTCTGCCCCTGCTTCCAAGCCTTTCCGTAAGCCTTTGTGCAACCTTTTCCTTTATCTGTGGAGAAAAGGAGACTATGTCCCCGTCAAAAAGGTTTTCCTTTACGGTCTGTATAAACTCCCCTGCCACTTCCGCCAGCTTTCCTTCAAACTCCTCACCGGAAAACCAGTTTGTTTTTGGAAATATTGTAATAAACCTGCTGGAAAGCGTTCCGTCTATGACCAGCACTTCCGGTTTTTCCCTCAAAGCCAGTTTAAGCAGTGCTTTCAATTCTGAAAGGAACATCAGCATACGGAAGTACTGCTCCACCACTTCCGTTTTTTTGATAACGGAGATGTTAATCTCCCCCACGACCTCTTCAACTGTGGTGGTATCCTGCCTGAAGGCAACCGAGTAGCCGGCTACCGAGTAAAGGTAAAATCCAAGGTAATGTTTCTTGTTGTAAGAGCCGTCTTCAGCGGCTAAAAACCTGTACACCGGTTTGGGAGAGTATCCGTTCCACTTCCTTACCACTTCTTCCCTTGACAGGTCTCCGTCTAAAAACAGAGCTATTGAGGAAAGTTCCTCCTTCAGCCTGTAAGTCTTTTTAAGTAGTTCCGGATGCATTAACTCCCCCTGCCTTTTTTACTATTCTATCAGACTTCTATCGGTTCGTCCCTGTGTGGTACCCAGACCTGCTTAAAGAATTTCTGCTCGTTTGTAAGGTAGCTTTCAGGTGTTTTTTCTATTATGCCCTTTGCCCATTCCTCAATCTTCCTGCCACCTTCTTCCCCAAACCTGTCAAAAACCGCCTTCCTATAATCCTGCGGTGTCTCAACCTTTCCCCCTACAAACGGCATTCCCTCAACAGCCGCCAGCTTGAAGGTCTTGAAAGTTTCCCAGTCCAGTTCCTTCTCCGTTTCTGCCTTTTTCTTTTCCTCCGCTTCCTCGTACTTTTTGTCCGACTGTGCTATCCTTTTGAATATGGCGTATTTAAGTGCTTCGGCTATGCCGATTGCCTCGGCAAGCTCCTCCGGATATCCAAGCTTTAAAGCCCTGTATTTTTGCAGTGCCGCCATTTTTGGAAAACGGTTAACCTTCATCACCTTCTCCTTTATAAGAGACCTGTATTTCTATGTAGTCTTCAGGGTTAAAAAACAGCCCGTCCGTCTGGAAAGCGTTGACGAAAACGTACATAAAGGCAAGCTGTTTCAGTGTAAGGTTCTTACGGTTCTTGAAGCGGACGGCAATCTCACCTTTACCTTTCTGCCTGATGATCAGAAGTCCGTTCAGTATTTCCTTCAGCTTTCCCCCTTCCGTCTGCATTACTGCGTCCTGAAGTGTTTCCAGAATTTCCCCGTCTTCGTCAATACTCTTTAGAAAGCCCCAATCCCTGTAGTAAAACCTTCCCTCTTCAGGTATTACCTCAAGCAGGTCAGCCCCGTATTCCCCGTTTTCGGATATGTTTTTTATGGTCTCCTCCCTGACGTTTGAAAACACGGCGGACGCCTCTAACAGGAAGCCTTCACCGTTTATTTTCAGCTGTTTTATGATGTACTTATTTTTTTCCCTGTCGTAATAAATCTCCTGATAAAGGTCGTACCTGTAAGTTTTGCCGTCTTTCTCAAGTCTTACTCCTGTGGCGGAAAGTTTTACTCTGGACGGAACCTGATAGCCCTCCGGCTGGTCGTATTCAAAAATCGTAAGCTTTCCCACCGTTATTTCAAAGCCAAAGGGACTGTATCTGTCTATTTTAAGGTTTTCAAGGGTTATCTCCCCTGATAAAGGTTCGTAGCGGTAGTCCTGTATTTTGACACTGTCTTTAAGGTCGTTTTTTTCAAGATAAGTCTCAACCTGCCTCTGGAGGTTTTTGCTGGCAATGTATTTGGCAAAGCCGTAAACCACTCCCCCGACGAAAAGGACAGCCAGTACAACCGAAACGGCGGTAATGTATTTTTTATTCATTTTCCTTAACCTTGTGGTAAAGCTTAATTATCTCTTTTTTTAATTTGTCTATTCCTTCTTTAGTTGCAAGTGATACGGCAACAAACGGGTATCCTTTTTCCTTAAAGTATTTTTCAAGCTTCTGGATTAAAGACCTGTCCGATAAAATGTCTATCTTGTTGCCCACCACGATTTGAGGTTTTTCCGCAAGCTGTGGTGAGTATTTTTTAAGTTCCTTGTTTATCATCTCAAAAGCCTCCACAGGTTCCCTTTCCCTGAAATCAGATATGTCTATCAGGTGTATCAGCCCTTTTGTCCTTTCAACGTGTCTTAAAAAGTCGTGTCCCAATCCCTGACCTTCGGAAGCCCCTTCTATCAGTCCGGGAATGTCTGCAATTACTATGTTTTCCCCTTCTTCCGTTTTCATAACGCCTAAAACGGGAGCAAGTGTGGTAAACGGATAATCTGCTATTTTCGGCTTTGCGTTTGAAAGGACGGATATCAGGGTTGACTTACCGGCGTTTGGAAATCCGACAATCCCAAGGTCAGCAATCAGTTTTAACTCAAGGTCTAACCATTTTTCCTCACCTTTTTTACCTTCTTCTGCGTAGTCTGGAGACTGGTTTGTTGAGGTCTTGAAGGCGGCGTTGCCTTTTCCCCCTTTTCCCCCTTTTGCCACTACTACCTGCTGACCTTCTTCCACAAGGTCTGCTATTACTTCTCCCGTTTCGGCGTCTTTTATAACTGTCCCTACCGGAACTTTTATTATAAGGTCTTCACCTTTTCTGCCGTGCTTGTTGCTTCCCGAACCGTGCTGACCTTTTTCTGCCTTGTAGTGTCTTTTGTGTTTAAAGTCCAGCAGTGTTCTCATTCTCGGGTCTGCGACGATAATAACGTCTCCCCCCTTTCCACCGTCCCCACCTGCCGGACCTCCCAGAGGGACAAACTTTTCCCTGCGGAAGGCAACACAGCCGTTTCCACCGTCTCCAGCTTTCACGTGTATTTTTGCTTTATCAACGAATTTCATTTTTTCCCCTACCTTACGGTTTTTTTGTGAGAATAATTTATTTCAGATACATTTTATTTCCATTTGGGACTTTTTTATAGTCTGTACCGGATAAAGAGGGATAAAATTTCGGCTATTTTTGTAAGTGATTGAAAAACAAAGATTTCGTAATTGAAAAACAAATGAGACAGGTCTATTGACAAACTGGCTTTTTTCAACTATTATAAAAATGTCTGTACAAAATGACGGTTT
>JAADDT010000026.1 GCA_013153765.1 Aquificota bacterium | reverse complement strand
GTAATACTCAAATCACAGTACGGACAGACGGACACACTTCCGGTAGAATACGTCAGCTGGCTTAAGGAAGGTACGGTTTACACCACTTTCCACTTTGCAAAAAGTAAAATAAACTTCCTGTTTGGAGATGAGGCTGACAGTTTTGTGAAAACAGCCCGCTTTAAATCGGTAAAAGTAAAGATCATTCCTGTCCACTGAAAAGCCTTTCCTTCAGCAGTAAAATCGGCTTCACAACAGCCATAACCAGCAAGCCGGCAACAAAACCGACCACCAACTCCCCAACAGGAGAAGGGAGTTTTTCCCCGACCACGTGTAGTGCGTGTATGTTGTGTATGAATATACCTCCACCTACGGTAAGCATTGCTACCGTTCCAATGACGGATAAAGCCTTTATCACCTTCGGAAGTGCCTGTACCAGAAAGTAGCCTACCTTTTCCAGAAAACCGTCGTACTTCTCAATCAGATACAGACCAAAGTCGTCCATCTTAACTATCAACGCTACCAGACCGTATATGCCTACAGTTGCACCGAAGGCGACGGCAGAAACGGTAATAACCTGCACGGCAAACGGCTTGTCCTGTACGGAGGAAAGGGCTATTATCACTATTTCCAGCGAAAGTATAAAGTCCGTTATTATGGCTGACCTTACCTTTTCCCTTTCTGACAGGGGCTTTTTTGGAGCATCCGCTCCGTGTGATTTCCTATGGAGGAAAAACTCAACAACCTTTTCCGTCCCTTCGTACGAAAGGTAAAAACCGCCTATTATCAGGAACACAGGTATTAACGAAGGAGCAAAATAGCTTAAAAGGAAAACGGAAGGAAGTATGATCAGCTTATTTATGAAAGAGCCTTTGGTGATTTTCAGTATTACAGGTATTTCCCTTTCACTGGCGTATCCGGAAGCTTTCTGGGCGTTTACAGCCAAGTCATCAGCCAGTATTGCCGAAGTTTTTTTCGTTGCCACCTTTGCGGCGGAAGCCAAATCGTCCATAATCAAGGCAACATCATCAAGTAAAGCAAGCAGTCCGGTAGCCAACATAACCTCCCGACAGTATTAGTTATTTAATACTACAATACCTGAATTGGGAGGTAAATATGGGCAGATACCTTATATCTTTACTTTTAATAACTTTCCAGTTTTCACAGGGAGGCGTGTGTGAAAAGGCTATGAAGGTTGTTATTGAATGTTTTGAGGACAGGGAAAAGGGCGGTAATATGTGTAAAAAACCTCCCTTTAAGGAAAAACTCCTTATAAAAGCCTGTCTTACAGGATGTATGTCCGAAAGCCTTTACGAAGCTAATGTTTCCGCTGAAATGGTAAAAAAAGAATGCAGGTAACGTTCAGGTAATCTTTCAGGTATATATTAATAACCAGAAATAAAACCTGAAAGGAGGTTAAAGCGATGAAGAAAAGGAAGTTGCTGATTGGAGCGGTTCTAACAATTTCTGCACTGGGAATGCCATTTTATACGGCGTCAGCAGAAACCACCGCAGAGACAGATACGTCTGCCACGGTGGATGAAACTGCTGACACCTCGGCTGTAGATAATATTAACACCTCTGAAGACACAACGCAAGCGGACACAACAACCGATACTGCTACGGATACTACAGATACCACCACAGATACCGCTTCCGATACGACGGACACAACTACAGACACCGCTACTGATACTACAGACACAACAACCGATACCGCTACAGACACCACAGACACGACTACCGACACTGCTACTGATACTACAGACACGACAACCGATACCGCTACAGACACTACGGACGCATTTGCAAACCTTGATCCTGATGTGGCACAGCAAATTCAAGACCTTATTGAAAAGATCAAAACCGCTTCACCTGACGAGAAGTACATCTACATGAACGAGCTGAAAGAGATACTGAGCCAGCTTAATCAGGAAGAAAGGCTTGCCACTATAGAGCAGATTAAGGAAGAGCTTGGAATTGAAGGCGGTCAACAGCACAGGTACCAGTACAGATACCGCTACAGACACGGCGTAAGCAGTGGAGACGACACTGCCACAGATACTACGGACACGGCTACAGATACTGTTACAGACACAGTTCAGGACGCACAGCAGACTTACGATAGACCTATGTTCAAAAACAGCATGCAGGAAAGGACACAGGTTCAGGAAAGGATGTCTGACAAGATGAGCGAGAAAGCAAGCACCGTTCAGGAAAGGGTTCAGGAAAAAGTTGAAAGGGTTCAGGAAAAGGTTGAAAGGTTTGAAGAAAGGATTGACAGCGTAGAAGACAGAATTCCAGCAGGAATAAGGGAAAGGGCTTCAGACAGGATAGAGAGGTAAAAACCTTTAGAGGCGAAAAATGAAAAAGACTTTAATAACGATTGCTCTCCTTCCCCTCGCTGCCTACGGTTTCACCGACTCGGACCTTGATGGGGTGGACGACAGTGTGGACAGATGTCCACACACCCCCCTTTTAATTAAGGTTGACAAGTACGGCTGTCCCATAAAAGAAACCAAAAAGCGTAAAGGAAGGTTCACACTGAAAGTGGGAGTAGCCCACACGGAAGACGACGACTTCCACAACACACTTACAAGCCTTTCTTTAGGATACAGCTACAAAAGGTTCTATTTCTCCATCAGAACAAAGTACTACCTGTACGACTCAAACGTGGGAAGCGGAGGACTGGGAGATACGTACCTGTTTGGTAGCTATTCATTCAATTACGACAAACTGTTTATAAATCCGGGTTTAACGGTCAAAATACCTACCGCCGACGACGACTTCGGCACAGGGAACGTTGATTTCATACCTTCCCTAACGGTGGACTACATAAAAGACGAAAGGCTGGACTTTTTCTTTTATTACGGTTATGTTTTCAGGGGAAGCGATCAGTACGGCGATAACTACACTGTATCTTTAGGGGCAGGCTACAAGGTAAGCCAGCCTTTATACATCAGCGGTTCCTTTGATTTTGACAAAACGGGAAGCAACTACCTATCACTTTTTGGTATGTACAAATTTACCAGCAAATACTATACTACACTTAACTACAGCTACGGTATAAACGATAAGGCTGTAGATCACTATTTCGCTCTTAAACTGGGGGTGAAATTTTAGTGGCAAGGATACTGCTGATTGAGGACGACAAAATTCTTGCAGACAGCCTTGCAAAATTCCTCCAGATGCACGGATATCAGGTTGACATTGCCGGCTCTTACGATGAAGGGGCGGAACTGACACTTGACAACAGGTACGACCTTTATCTGGTTGACGTTAACCTTGGCGATGGGGACGGTATAGACCTGATAAAAGCCCTCAGACTGTCTGAAGACCAGACGCCGACTATTTTTATAAGTGCTTTAAAGGACATATCAACAATAGCCAGAGGCTTTGACGTCGGGGCGGAAGACTACATAAAAAAGCCCTTTGACCCTGAAGAACTGCTGATAAGGATAGAAAGCAGGCTGAAAAAGAAAGAGGATAGGGAAATAAAATATAAAGACCTTGAATTTAAAGGTGGCAGGTTTTTCAAAAAAGGGAAAGAGATACAGCTGGGGGAAGTCCAGAGGGACATACTTTTAACACTGCTTGAAAATAAAGGGAAAGTCGTCCCTAAAGACAGGCTTTACCAATTGATGATAAACCCTTCACCACTTGCACTGCGGGTTGCCTTGAATAAAATAAAGAAAAAGACAGGAGTGGACATAAAGGCAGTCCGCGGAATAGGATATGTGGTGGATTAAAGAGATAGTTCCACAGACCAGATACGAAAGGGAAGCGATACTGAAAGCCTTCTCACTTTTTTTTATTTCAATAAACATACTACTGCTTGCCGTCGGCTTTTTATACTACAAAAACAAAGTGATACAGCTTGAAAACGAAATATTCCTCAAGCTGAAAAACTACAGCTACACCTTTAAAGGAAAAGAATACCAGCTTGAAGTTGTTCCCAGACACAACAACATATCCTTTTACCAGCTTTACAAGGACGAAACAGGTTTATACATATACGTGCCGATACCGTTCGTTGAAAAGGACGTGCTGAAGGTAATATACCCTGTTGAAGAATACAAACGGAAGCTGGGGGAAATAAGGAAAGAAATAACCATTTACTTTTTTATGCTTACCGTTCCCGTGGCTCTGATGTCTTTTTTCTTTGCGTTATTTTCAATACATCCAATAAGAAAATCTACAAAAATGATAAACAGGTTTGTCAGGGACATAGTCCACGACATAAACACGCCAGTATCAGCATTACTCCTTAACCTTAAAATGCTTAAGATGAAATATGGCGAGGAGGAAGAGTTCCTCCGTATGGAAAGCTCGGTAAAAAGGCTTAACTCAATATACGAAAACCTTTCCCTGCTTGACAGGGAGGTAAAGAAAAACGAAAAAAGCGTTAACCTGAAAAAACTCATACTTGAAGAGATAGAAGACCTTAAGCTGTCCTACCCTAACATACAGGTTAAAGCAAAACTTAAAGATGTGGTGCTCCAAACTGATGAAAATGCAGTAAGGAGAATAATACTGAACCTTCTGTCAAATGCGTTTAAACACAACGTAAAAAACGGCGTTGTGGAGATAGAGCTTGAGAAAGATTACCTTAAAATATCAAACACAAGCCCTGAAATTAAAAATCCCCACAGGCTTTTTGAAAGGTATTACAAGGAAAGCCAGAGGGGACTTGGACTGGGACTTTCAATAGTAAAAAAACTTGCTGACGAGCTTGGTTTTCAGGTGGAAGCCCAGTACAGGGAAGGTAAATTTACCGTTATTCTCCGTTTCTAATCAACATCATAAACCGCCCTCCATTCTTAAGCCATTATTATATTAAAATATGGTAATAAGTCTGTGGAGGCTTAATAGATGAAAAAGGTTCTGGTTTTAGGTGGGGGTATCGGCGGAGTAGAAACAGCCTCAGCCCTGAGAAAAGAAGGTTTTGAAGTCCAGCTGGTATCGGACAGGGATTACCTGTTTATCAACCCTATCTCCATATGGATACCTACCGGGGAAATCAGCCCTGAAGAGGCTAAAATACCGCTGAACAAAATAGGGGACGCCCACGGCTTTTACTTTAAAAAAGGAAAGGTAAGCAGTATAGACAGGGACAGGGTGGTACTGGAAAACGGCGAAGAAATAAAAGGGTTTGATTATCTGGTGGTGGCAGTTGGACAGTCAAAGCTGAAGATGGAAGGGATAGAAAACACACTTTCCATATGTGGCTCTCCGGAAGAAGTTGTTGCAATAAGGGACAGGCTGTCAGAACTGGTTAAAAAAGGAAAGGGGAGGATAGCCTTCGGCTTTGGGGGAAATCCAAAGTCCCCCGAGTCCGTAAGGGGAGGTCCCGTTTTTGAACTAATGTTCAACGTCCATAACTACCTAAAAAAGCTGGGACTGAGGGACAGATTTGAAATAGTGTTTTTTGCCCCTATGGAAAAGCCCGGTGCAAGGCTCGGAGAAACTGCCCTGAAGCTGATGGACAAAATGTTTGAAAAAAGTGGCATAAAGAAAATCACCGGAAAGAAGATAAAAAAATTCACGCCTGAAGGTGTGGTTCTGGAAGGGGACAGTATAGAAGCAGACCTTGTGCTGTTCACTCCCGCCGGAGACGGACATCCACTTGTAAAAAACTCTCCCCTGCCCCAGACGGAGGCGGGATTTTTAAAAATAGACTGGAACTGTAAGGTTGAAGGTGAAGAAAACATCTACGCCGTGGGGGACAGTGCTTCCATAGAAGGTCCCCAGTGGAGGGCAAAACAGGGACATCTGGCGGAAGCTATGGGAAAGATAACCGCCCACAACTTAGCGGTAAAGGAAGGTATGAAGTCTGGAGATTTTGAAAGCTACAGGGAACACATAAATATACTGTGCCTGATGGATACTGGAGACGGCGGTGCTTTAGCTTACAGAAGTGATAAAAGGGCGATGCTAATCCCTATGCCCGTTATTGGACACTGGCTAAAGAAAGCCTGGGGGAAGTATTTCAAACTGACGAAACTGGGAAAAATCCCAAAAATAGTATAAAAAAAGCGGGCTTTAAAGCCCGCCCTGTTTATTAAAAGGTGTAAAGTGCGTCTGCCACCAGTATGTCAAGCTCCTCTTCCGGAAGCTCGTGGAAGTTAAGGAATTTATAAACCTTGTCCTCTTTTCCGGCTATCTTCTCTTCCATATACCTGTGGTATTCCTCAACGGTAGGCAGTCTTCCCAGTATGGAGCTTATTGCGGCTATTTCTGCCGAGCCGAGGTACACCTTGGCGTCTTTACCCATCCTGTTGTCAAAGTTCCTTGTGGAAGTTGACATCACAACCGCACCGTCCCTTACCCTTGCCTGATTTCCCATACAGAGGGAGCAACCGGGAACTTCAGTCCTTGCCCCTGCCACGCCGTAAATGTTGTAATATCCTTCTTCTATCAGTCTCCTTTCGTCCATTTTCGTAGGAGGAACTATCCACAGCCTTGTAGGTAGCTGTCCTTCTCCCCTGAGTATCTCACCTACAGCCCTAAAGTGTCCGATGTTTGTCATACAGGAACCGACAAACACCTCGTCTATGTTCTTTGGTCTCCTTTCGTCAGCCAGCACTTCGGACAGGGTGGCAACGTCGTCAGGGTCGTTAGGGCAGGCAAGTATAGGCTCTTTTATCTCGCTAAGGTCTATCTCTATCACAGCCGCATATTCGGCATTTTCGTCAGCCTCAAGGAGTTGTGGATTGTCAAGCCAAGCCTTCATCTTGTCTATTCTTCTCTGGAGGGTTCTTGCGTCCTGATAGCCAGCCTCTATCATCTTCTCAAGGAGTTTTATGTTTGACTGGATGTACTCAATAATAGGCTCTTTATTCAGCTTAACCGTACAGGCCGCCGCACTTCTTTCCGCAGATGCGTCTGACAGCTCAAAGGCTTGCTCCACCTTAAGGTTTTCAAGCCCTTCTATCTCCAAAATCCTTCCTGCAAAAATGTTTTTCTTACCTTTTTTCTCTACGGTAAGAAGTCCCTGTTTTATGGCAAAGTAAGGAATTGCGTTTACCAAATCCCTTACCGTAATTCCCGGCTGTATCTCACCTTTAAACCTTACCAGCACTGATTCTGGCATGTTAAGTGGCATCGTGCCTGTCACTGCCGCAAAGGCTACCAGCCCCGAACCGGCAGGGAAGGATATACCTATAGGGAACCTTGTATGGGAGTCTGCCCCCGTTCCTACAGTATCAGGTAAAACCATCCTGTTAAGCCAAGAGTGGATAACGCCGTCTCCCGGTCTTAAGGATACTCCGCCCCTTTTGATAATGAACTGTGGCAGTGTCATCTGGAGTTTAACGTCAGCAGGTTTTGGATAAGCCGCCGTATGGCAGAAGGACTGCATCACAAGGTCAGCTCCAAAGGAAAGTGCCGCCAGCTCTTTAATTTCGTCCCTCGTCATAGCTCCCGTAGTATCCTGAGAACCTACCGTCAAGACCTGCGGTTCAACGTACATTCCCGGTCTTACACCTTCCATTCCGCAGGCTCTACCGACCATCTTTTGGGCAAGTGTGTATCCCACACCTTCCTTCTCAGGCGGCTGTTCAGGTCTGATAAATATGTTTTCTTCAGGAAGTCCCAGTGCTTCCCTTGCCTTTCTGGTAAGGTTTCTGCCGATTATGAGAGGAATTCTACCTCCAGCCCTGACCTCGTCCGGAAGTGTGTTCGGCTTAAGCTCAAACGTGGCAACAACCTCACCGTTTTTAACTATCTTTCCTTCGTAAGGGTATATCTCAATAATATCCCCAGTCTCAAGCTTTGATACGTCTGCTATTATTGGAAGACCGCCACTGTCCTCCCAAGTATTGAAGAAGATTGGAGCTATAACTCCACCTATAACAATACCGCCCCTCCTTTTGTTAGGCACGTAAGGTATGTCCTCACCTATCCACCACATCAGGGAGTTTGTAGCTGACTTCCTTGAAGAACCTGTTCCAACCACATCACCGACGAAAGCAACAGGCAGACCGGTCTCTTCTTTTAGTTTTTGTATTGTTTTTATAGCATCTGGCATTTTAGCCTGAAGCATAGAAAGTGCGTGTAGCGGTATATCACTTCTTGTGGAAGCTTCCCTTGCCGGAGACAGGTCGTCAGTGTTAGTTTCTCCCGGTACTTTAAACACAACGACCTTTATCTTTTCCGGCAGTGGCTCCTTTGAGGTAAACCACTCCGCATTTGCCCAGCTTTCAAGTACTTCCTGTGCATACTTGTTTCCGGACTTGGCAAGCTCAACCACATCGTTAAAGTAGTCGTAAACGAGCAGTATGTTTTTGAGTGCTTTTGCCGCCTCTTTTGCTATTTCCTCATCTTTATGGGAAAGTGCTTTTATAAGCGGTTCAACGTTGTAGCCCCCCAGCATAGTGCCGAGTATCTGTACTGCGTGGACAGGAGTAATAGCAAGGGATTTGGCTTTACCTTCAATTATGTCTGAAAGGAATTTAGCCTTTACGAAAGCCGCCTCATCAACGCCGGGCGGTACCCTGTTGAGGAACAGGTCCATCAAAAACTCTTCCTCAACGATAGGAACCTGCTGTAGCAGTTCCACCAGCTCTTCAACCTGCTTTTTGTTAAGTGGCAGTGGTGGTATGCCCAGTTTTGCCCTTTCTTCAGCGTGTTTCTTGTATTCTTCTATGAAGCTCATTACACACCTCTCCTACAGTTTTTTTATAAGACAGTATTATACAACCGTTATGCGGGAAAAATCAAACACTGTTTTATTATGCTCTA
>JAADDT010000035.1 GCA_013153765.1 Aquificota bacterium | reverse complement strand
TCAACTATAGGCATCATCTCTTTAGGGGTGGCTTTTGTTGCCGGCAGAAAGCGTGTCCCAAAACCGGCTACCGGTATTACCGCCTTTTTAACTTTTTGCATAAGAACCTCCTACTGTTTTTTCTCCAGCTTTTCCAGTATTTTTCTGTAGCCCTCAACCAAATCCCCTAAATCAAACCTGAACCTATCCTTGTCAAGGCTTTCTCCCGTTTTTTTGTCCCAGAAACGGCAGGTGTCAGGTGAGATTTCGTCTGCCAGTACGATTTCCCCGTCTTTCCTTCCAAACTCAAGCTTAAAGTCAACCAGCGTAATGCCCTGCTCTTCCATAAACTTTTTAAGTATTTCGTTAACCTTCAGTGCAAGCTCCCTCATCTTTGCCACCTCTTCAGGTGTGGCAAGTCCCATTGCGTATATGTGCTGTTCACACAGTATAGGGTCGTGCAGTTCGTCGTTTTTCAGGTAAAACTCAACCAGAGGCGGTTCAAACTTGGTTTTCTCCGGAATGCCCAGCCTCCTTACTATGCTTCCTGCGGCAAGGTTCCTTACAACCACCTCAACAGGTATTATCTCAACTCTTTTTATCAGCATTTCCCTGTCTGACAGCTGTTTTATGAAGTGGGTAGGTATCCCTTCCCTGTTGAGCAGGTCAAAGAAGAAGGAAGCTATCCTGTTGTTCAGCTCACCTTTTCCCTTTATTGTTGCTTTTTTGATAGCGTCAAAGGCTGTTGCATCGTCTTTATAGTAGGCGATAACCTTGTCCGGTTCATCTGTGGCGTATATTATTTTTGCCTTACCTTCGTACAGTTTTTCCCTTTTTTCCATAACTGCCTCCTTACATGTTTTCTTTTGCGATAAGTTTAAAGTAGTCGTACTTTGACAGCTCCTCAACCTGTTTAAATACCGCCACTGCCTTATCTTTTTCACCTAATTTTTTATAAGTAAAACCTTTCAGTGTAAGTGCTGAAACGTAATTGTAAAAAGTACTGTCTATCCGTTCAAGCAGTGATAGGGTCTGTTTGTAGTCCCCGTTTGAGTAGTGCAGGTATGCCTTAAACTCTGTAAGGTTTCCTTTGAGCTGTTTGGTTTTCAGTTTTTCTTGTATGCTGTCAGCTATTTTTCCGTCCGGTTTTCCCTCTTCCTTTTTTGCCAGTAGCAGGTAAGCCTCACCTACTTTCAGGTATGGAGATGAGGGATACTCCTTTTTCAGCTTTTCAACGAGGGTTGCTACCTGCTGGTAGTTTTTTGCGGCGTAAGCTTTCTGTATCTGGTAAAGCACCACCGAAGAGGCGTTTAAAAGCTGTTCTTTATGGTTTTTGTAGTAAAAATAGCCACCTAAGGCGATAAAAAAGGCTACAGCTCCGGCTAAAATAGGGTATTTATATTTTTTTAGCCTGTCGTAAAGCATGTAAACTTTATATTCAAACTCAATATCAACGTCCTTTTCAAGAGGCAGTTTTTTCTTTTCTTTCCTGTCCATCTCTTTCCCCGTAAGTCTTTTAAATAACTATTATAAACTTTTTTTAAGGCTGTTTTTAAATCTGGTAATTACCTCTTCCGGAGGAAAGTGGAGGCATTCTGGTTTGCCTTTTTTACACGCCTTTTTCCCGTGTATGTGACAGGGCTGACAGTCAAGTCCTTTATATAGGTAATCCCCCTCGTCCGGAAAAGGGTAAAAGCCGAATGCAGGTGAGGTTGCTCCGTATATCATAAGGACGGGGGTTTTTACCGCCCTTGACAGGTGTGCCACAGCAGTGTCGTTGCTTATAGTCCCTACAGCCTTTGACAGGACTGTAAGGCTTTCTTTAAGGGACAGTTTTCCCCGAAGATCAACAACGCCGTCAGGATACGGTTTCCTGTCAAACCTTTTGTCTTCTTCGCTTCCTATCAGGACGACGCCGTATCCGTCTTTTAACAGCAGATTACTTAACTCTTCGTAATACGGGTAAACCTTGTTTTCGTATCTTGCCCCCGTTCCCAGTGCCACAAACTTTTCCGGCAGTGTTTCCCTTATCCTGTCAGGCAGCTGCTCCTTAGGTTTCAGTGAGGGTCTGATGCCTGAGGGCTCAATTCCCAGCTTTTTCAGGGTGTTTCCGTAGCCTTCCAGCACGTTAAAGTCAAGCTTTAAAAACTTCCTGAAAAAGGGTTTGGTGTAAAGCCTCCTTTCCAGTCCTGCCTTTTTGTATTTAATAACCGGCTTTTTTGTAAAAAGCGAAAGTAAGGTTGTTTTCAGGTTTGACTGGAGGTCTAAAATCAAGTCGTAATCAAGGGATTTTGCCAGTTTTTTAAGACCGCTGACCGTTTTAAAATCCTCTTTTTTTACGGGAATAACCTTGTTTATCCTGCCGTCCCCTTCAAACAGCTCCGTAAAAGGAGTATAAGTCATAAAATCTACAGTGTAGCCGTTTTTAACAAGCGGGTCTATAACCGATGATGCCAGTACCACGTCTCCCAGTGAGGACAGTCTGATAACGACGATTTTTTTCAACCTGCTTCCTTAAGCCTTTCCTGTAGGTTTTTTATCTCAAGCTCAAACTCTTTCACCATGGAAGGGTGGTTGTGTTTTTCTGCCTTTTCTATACCTTTTTTGTAGTACTCAACTGCCTTTTCCAGATTTCCTATACGGGCGTAGGACTGGGCAAGCAGTCTGTAAGCAGAGCCTTCGTCTTGATGTTTTTCAAGGTATTTGTGCAGGTAGAGTATTGCCTCGTCGTATCTTTTTTCCTTAAACAGCTCCACCGCCAGACCGTATAAACCAAGCGGATTATCCGGGTCTTTTTCTAAAGCTTTTTTTAAGACGTTTATCCTGTTTTCCATAAAACCTGCCTTTTGATTTGTGGGAATATTATATGCAGAAAGGGTTGAAGTGGTAGATGGTAAGGAAAGGGGGGATTGCTCCCCCACTTTTTAGTCTTCCGGTACTTTAAACAGCTCTTCGTAATCCACACCTTCTTCTTCGGCTAACTTTTTGGACATTTCCTCAAGGTGGAGTAGCAGTCTCCACTTTTCGTCAACCTCTTTCTGTATCTTTTCCAGTATTTCAGGGTATTTGAGAACGTGCTTCCACCTTGGCTGTGCCGCGATGTATTCCTCTATAGGTTTTGGTTTTTTCGGCTTTATGTTAACCTTCCAGTACTTTCCGTCTATCACTTCGTAAACAGGCCAGTATCTCGTTTCAACAGCAAGTTTTGCCAGCCTCATAGTGTCTTCAGGTGAGAACCTCCACGACAGGGTACACGGCTCAAGTACGTTCAGGAACTTAAATCCGGGCATTGATATGGCTTTTTTGGTCTTTTTTGTAAGGTCTCTGAATATGTGTGGTGATGCCTGTGCAACGTAAGGTACGCCGTGTGCCGCCATTATCATCGTAAGGTCTTTCCTCGGCTCCTGCTTCCCTACCTTTTCCTTTCCTACAGGTGTTGTTTTCGTGTAAGCTCCTATAGGTGTGGCTGAGGATTTCTGGTATCCGGTGTTCTGGTATCCTTCGTTGTTGTAGCAAACGTATAAAACGTTGTGTCCCCTTTCTGCGGTGGCTGACAATGCCTGAAAACCGATGTCGTAAGTTCCGCCGTCCCCTCCAAATGCGACAAAGTGTATCTTTTTGTCCTCCGGTATTATGCCCTTTTTCTTGAGGACTTTGTAAGCCGTTTCAACTCCGGCTATGACCGTGGCGGCGGACTGGAAGTTTACGTGTATCCACGGCACGTTCCACGCCGTTACCGGGTAAACTCCCGTCGTAACCTCCAGACAACCTGTAGCGTTTGATACCACAACAGGCTCGTTAATGGCAAGCAGTATTTCGTTAACTATAGGAGGTATGCCACAGCCGATACACATCCTATGTCCCGGTGCAAGGGGCATATCCCCGCCGAAGGTTTCTTTATGTGATGCCAGCTCTGAAAGTAATGCTATCGGTCTTTTTTTCGCCATTTTTACTCCCTCACTTGTAAGTATTCAACAAAGTTTTCCCTTGTGTCTATGCCTTTTTCCAGACGCTCAAGCCTTTCAAAGGCTTTTATGAATTCTTCTTCGTGTACTTCCCTACCGCCAAGTCCGTATATAAAGTTGTGGAGGTAAGGTCTGTTTTCGTTCTGTATAAGGGAAGTTGCCACGTCCTTAAACAGTGGACCTCCTATACCGTCAAAGGAGTCTGCCCTGTCAAGTACTGCCACACCTTTTGCCTTTGATAAGGCTTTTGCCAGTTCTTTAACAGGGAAAGGTCTGAAAAGCCTTATTTTAACAGCACCTACCTTTTTGCCCTGCTCCCTTAACCTGTCAACGGCGTCTTTCAGCGTACCGAAGGAGGAGCCCATTGATATTCCTATGTATTCCGCATCGTCGGTTTTGTATTCCTCTATAAAGTCGTATTTTTTACCTGTTATTTCCCCAAACTCGTCAAACACTTCCCTTACTATGTCGTAAACCTTGAGGAAGTCAACGTGTTGCTGGTATTTACACTCGGTATAGTAGTCAGGCTGAGCAGTAGCTCCGTATGTAACAGGCTTGTCCACGTCAAGCAGTGGATAAGGTATCCTGTGTAAGCCAGAAGGTCCTACAAACTCCCTTACAGTCTGGTCGTCAAGTATTTCCACGTCCTCTATGGAGTGGGATACGATGTATCCGTCGTAGTTTACTATTATCGGGTACATCGCCTTTTCCGATATTTTTACCGCCATTATTATGTTGTGGTAAGCTTCCTGTGCGTTTTCCGAGAATATGGATATCCAGCTGGTATCCCTTGTCAGCATTGAGTCTGCGTGATCACAGTGGATAGAAAGTGGTGCGGAAAGTGCCCTGTTAACGTCTAACAGAACCATAGGAACACGCATTCCGGAAGCAACGTACATATTTTCAACCATGTAGGCGATGCCCGGTCCGGCAGATGCGGTGATAGTCCTTGCTCCAGCCGCCGCCGCCCCTATACAGGTGGCAAGAGCTGAGTGCTCACCGTCAACAGCTACCATTTCTGTGTCAACTTCACCGTTTGCAACGTATTCTGCAAAAAATCCCATCAGTTCGGTCTGCGGTGATATTGGATAAACCGCCGCCACGTCAAAGTTTATCTGTCTCATTGCCTCTGCGGCGGCCTGATTACCTGTTAAAGCGATAACCTTTGTTTGAGCCATATTTTATCCCTCCGTATTTTTAGCCTAATTCCTCTTCAAGTTCTTTCA
The DNA here is from genome assembly GCA_013153765.1 of Aquificota bacterium. Taxonomy (GTDB): domain Bacteria; phylum Aquificota; class Aquificia; order Aquificales; family Hydrogenothermaceae; genus Persephonella_A. The sequence goes on along the minus strand of JAADDT010000035.1, from coordinate 3,676 downwards.
GTTTTATGTCCATTTCAGGAACCATTTCTAAAGCGTCGTAAGGACATTCAACCGCACATATGCCACAGCCTTTGCAGTAATCAAAGTCCGTCTCAAACCTTTCCTGTGGCGTTACAGGAATTGAGTCGTCAGGACAGAATATCCAGCAGATAAGACAGTGGGTACATTTGTCAGTGTTGAGAACAGGTCTGAGCATTCTCCACGAACCGGTGTGGTTTACCTTGCTTGAGCCAGCTTCCGGAACGATGGAGCCGATAGGTATTTCGTGCCACGCTTTTAGTTTCCATTCTCCATATGCCATTACGATGACCTCCGTTTGTTTGTCATTAATCTAACAGCCGTTAAAGACCGTTTTTATGAGTAATCACAGATTACTCAGCCTTGTAAACCTCCTCGTATCCCCTTTCCAGTGCTTTAAGGTTTTGTGGCAGTAAAGCCCTCAGCTTTGAAGACGCTTCAAATGCTTCCGTAATTTCCTGCTTCATCGCATCAAGGTCAACTATGCCCGTTGCCCTTACAACCGCTCCCAGAACGGCTGTGTTTGGAATGTTTCTGCCGAACTCTTCCAGTGCTATTTTTGATGCGTCAACCAGCCACAGCTCGTTATTGGGTATTTCAAGTATTTTCCTTACCTTGTCAGGTGGGAAGTTCGTGTTTACGATGAATACGGTATTTTCGTCCGTTCCTGCCTTGATTATGTTTTTTATGGTGAACATCAGTGAAGGGTCTGTGATTATTACGATTTCCGGATTGTCAACCGGAGCTCGGGTGTTTATGTAATGGTCGCTTATTCTCGTTGAGACCTTAACCGGTGTGCCTGACCTTTCCAGTCCGAATTCAGGCATCGCTTGACCGTGCTTACCTCTGATTATGGCGGCGGAAGCAAGCATCTTTGCGGCTGTAACTGTTCCCTGACCACCTCTCCCGTGCCAGCGTATCTCCCTCATGCTTTTATCAGTAGCGGTTGCCATAACCATAACCTCCTATTTTTATAACAGTGTTATATAAATGATAACATATTGGCAGTGATAAAACAAAAAAGGGAGATTTTAGATAGGTATTTTGTGCTCCAGTGCCTTTGAAAGGGTAAAGTCGTCCGCATTTTCCAGAACCGCCCCAAATGGCAGTCCGTAAGCTATGCGGGATATGGTTATTCCTTTGTTTTTAAGCAGGTTGTATATGTAAGACGCTGTGGCTTCACCTTCAACCGTCGGGTTTGTTGCCAGTATTACTTCCTTTATCGGGTTTTTTTCCACTCTTTCCACCAGACTTTCTATGTTCAGGTCTTCGGCAGTTATCTCCTCAAGTGGTGAAAGCCTTCCGCCAAGTACGTGGTATAGTCCCTTATACTTGCCTGTCCTTTCTATTGCAAAGGCGTCAAAACTTTCCTCAACCACGCATATTGTCTGCCTGTCCCTCTCCTCGTCCTTACATACGGGACACAGCTCATCTTCCGTAAACAGACCACATTCCTTGCAGGGGTGTATCTTTTCCAGCATTTCTAAAAATGTTTTAATCAGCTGTATCCCTTCTCCCCGTGGCATGTTCAGTATGTTTACCGCAAGCCTTTGTGCGGACTTTTCCCCGTATCCGGGAAGTGATGCCACCTCTTCAACCACTTTTTTTAAGGTCTGGGGTATTATTTCTCCACTCATATCAGGTTGTTCAGCCCCGGCAGGTTTGACGGCAGTCCAGCCACCTGTGAAAGTTTCTGGGACATTACTTCCTTTGAACGGCTGTTAGCCTCGTTTATTGCGGCAACCAGCAAGTCCTGTAGTATTTCCTGATTGTCTTCAGTAAGCAGTGTTTTATCTATAAAAACGTCCTTTGCCTCACCAAGCCCGTTCACAACTATTTTTACCATTCCGCCACCAACCTCAACCACTATCTCTTCCCTCCGCAATTCCTCTTTTGCCTTTTCCATATTTTCCTGCATCGTTTTAAACATTTTCATCATTTCGCCCAGATTACCAAAGTTAAACATCTATTCCTCCTCATAACTGATTATTTTTCCCTGAAACAGTTCAAGCACCTTTTCCACAGCCTCGTCCTTTTTCTTTGGCTTTTTCCTTTCCTGTTTTATCTCAATTTCCTCTATCTGTACCGGTTTTGGGAAATGTTTTTCTATTATATCCAATTTGTCTTTAAGTATGTCTGCAAGGTTTTTGTCCACTATGATAACGAACCTGTTTTCCTCTTCCCTTATGCTGGATTTTTTCAGTGTTCCGGAGATTATCCCGCCGGCTTCCTTTCCTATTTTCAGGATAGCTTTCTGGAGGTCAAATTTTTCTTCCTTTTGGGTGGTTTTTTCACCGCTTTCCGTTTTTACCGGAATGCCTTTTTTCAATATTTCTTTAAGTGGAACAAGGTCTTTCATAAACCTTAACTTCAGTACGGCAAGCTGGAATATGTCCTTCCTGTCGTTGAAATCTTTTGCTTCTATGAAGGCTTTTTTAAATATGTCCGTGGCGTATATTAAAAGCTCCGTATCTTCCTTTTCAAACGGTTCGTGCTCCCCTTCCCCAACCGTAAGGTTTACCAGACTGTCGTGTAGTCTTTCCAATACCTGTTCCCAGAAGACGGTAAGGTCGTATCCTTCCCTGTCCAGCCTTTCTATAGTTTTTACCATCTCCTTCAGGTTCTTTTCCTTAAGGTGAGAAAGGAAATCCTTCAGTATCCCTTCCGGAACAACGCCGAGCATCTGTTCAGTCTCTTTTTTCTTCACCTGTCCCCCGCCGTATATTACAGCCTGATCAAGCAGGCTTGCGGCGTCCCTAACACCGCCGTTGCTTGCTTCGGCTATCAGTTCAAGTGCCTCTTCCTCGTACGGTATTTTTTCCGTTTCAAGTATCCTTTTCAGGTATTCTTTAATCTGGCTTTTTGTTGGCGGTCTGAATATGAAGGTCTGGCATCTTGACCGTATGGTGTCCGGTATTTTGTGGAGTTCGGTTGTGGCTAATATGAACAGGTTATTTGGAGGAGGTTCTTCAAGTGTTTTCAGCAGAGCGTTAAACGCTTCCCTCGTTAGCATGTGTGCTTCGTCTATAATGTAAACTTTGTACCTTCCCTTTATGGGAGCGTAAGACACGTTGTCCCGTAAAGCCCTTATGTCGTCAATACCACGGTTTGATGCCGCATCTATCTCGTACATGTCCGGAAAGGAGCCCTTTTCTATCTCAAGGCAGTTTTCACACTTTCCGCAAGGCTGGTCTGTAATGCCTTTTTCACAGTTCAGGCATTTTGTTATTATCCGTGCTATGGTGGTTTTTCCCAGTCCCCGTGAACCGGCAAAGATGTAAGCATGGGAAAGCCTGTCCAGTTTTATTGCATTGGAGAGGGTTTTTACCACCGGTTCCTGTCCAACGACCTCTTTAAAGGTTTTCGGTCTGTACTTCCTTGCAAAATTTTCGTAAGCCATCAAAAATCCTCAAGTTTTCAGTTATTTACCTAATTATTTTAGGCAAATCCTGTGGAAAAGCTATCCTTCTATCAGTTTTACGATTACTTTGCGGGTTCTCGGTCCGTCAAATTCGGCGAAGAATATGCCCTGCCATGTGCCGAGCATCAGCCTTCCGTCTTTTACGGGAATGAAGGTGTTTGTCCCTACCAGAACCGATTTTATGTGTGCGGCGGCGTTCCCTTCTATGTGCCTGTAGCTGTCCTCCCACGGTATCAG